>CAKPER010000010.1 GCA_934149245.1 uncultured Bacilli bacterium
AACTTACCTATAATAACATTTTCTTTTAATCCATGTAGCTTATCTACACTTCCCTTTACTGCAGCTTCTGTCAAAATTCTAGTTGTTTCTTGGAATGATGCTGATGACAAGAATGAATCAGTTTGAAGGGCAGCTTTAGTTATACCTAATAAAATAGGTTGACCTATAGCAGGTTTTTTACCTTGAATAATTACGTCTCTATTACCTTCAGTAAAGTCATTGATTGAAACAGTTGTACTAGGTACAAAGTCTGTGTCTCCTGCTTCTACAATTCTAATTAAAGAAATCATTCTTTTAGCAATTAGTTCAACGTGCTTATCATTTATATCTACACCTTGAGAACGATATACTTTTTGTACTTCTTTTAAGATGTATTGTTGTACTGTATTTGGATCAGTTACAGCTAATAATTCTTTTGGTGAAACACTACCTTCTGTCAATTGATCTCCAACATTTACTTGTGAGCCTTTTTCTACTCTAAGCTTAGCTCCATATAAAGTTAAATGTTCTCTAATTTCTTTATCATTTTTGATATATATTTTGAACCTTCCATTTACATCTTCAATTTTTTGTACAGTTCCTGATATTTCAGCAATAGTAGCTTTACCTTTTGGCATACGTGCTTCAAATAATTCTTCAACACGAGGAAGACCTTGAGTTATATCAGTTCCTGCTACTCCTCCTGTATGGAATGTTCTCATTGTTAGCTGTGTTCCTGGTTCTCCTATTGATTGAGCTCCCATAATACCTACAGCTTCACCAATTTCAACTATATTTCCTGTTGCAAGATTACGACCATAACATTTTCTACATACACCATGATTTGTTCTACAAGTCAAAACTGTTCTTATTTCAACAGACTTAATACCTGCTTTTATTATCTTATCTGCTATTGGCTCTGTAATGTATGTATCTTTATCACAAATTAGTTCTTTTGTTTCTGGATTTATTACTTTCTTACTTGTAAATCTTCCTAATATTCTATCGTATAATGGTTCTATAATTCCATCTTTATCATCAGTAAATGCACTTACTAATGAACCTTGAGTTGTTTTACAATCATCTTCTCTTACAATCATATCTTGGGCTACATCTACTAGACGTCTAGTCATATAACCAGAATCGGCTGTTTTAAGAGCTGTATCTGCACTACCTTTACGAGCTCCATGCGTTGACAAGAAGAATTCTGATACTGATAATCCATCACTAAAAGATGATAGGATTGGAATTTCTACAGGATCTCCATTTGGTTTTGACATTATACCTCTCATACCAGCTAATTGAACGAAGTTAGAAATTGAACCACGGGCTTTAGAATTCATCATTATGAAGATTGGATTTTCTTCATATTCTTTTGATTTAGCATATTCACTAAGTTCATCTTGAATTTCTTCTTTAGCCTTTGTCCAAACATCTATTACTAAATCAAATCTTTCTTTGTCAGTAATCAAACCTCTTTGGAATTGTTTATTTATTTTCTTAACTTCTTTGTTACTTCTTTCAACAATTTCATCTTTATGTTTACTTCTTACAATATCTGAATATGCTATTGTAATTCCAGAATATGTAGAATATTTAAATCCTTGATCTTTTAGTTTATCTAAGAAAATAGAAGTTTCAGTAGTTCTATATCTTTTAAACATTTGAGCTATTATTTTTTCAAGAGCACCTTTATTAAATGGTTTAGCTCTTTCCATATTTTTTATTTCTTCTTTTAAATCTTTTCCATATTCAATAAAGTATCTTGCTGGTGTTACTCCTTCAATATTTTCGCTAGTAGGCTCATTAATGAATGGGAATGAATCTGGTAAAATCTCATTAAAAATTATTTTACCTGGAGTTGTTATTAAATACTTGTCTTTATAGCAATCCAAGAATACTTTATGTCTAAATGAATTAACTGGTATAGCCACTCTAGTATGTAGTGTTATTTCTCTTCTTTGATAAGCCATTAGAGCTTCATTACTATTCTTAAATGCTCTTCCTTCTCCAATATCTCCATCTTTTTCCATAGTAATATAATAATTTCCTAAAATCATATCTTGAGATGGAGTAACTATAGGATCCCCATTTTTAGGACTTAAGATGTTATTTGCACCTAGCATTAAGATTCTAGCTTCTGCCTTAGCTTCCTCTGATAACGGAACGTGAACAGCCATCTGATCTCCATCGAAGTCAGCATTAAAGCCTGTTGTTACTAATGGATGTAACCTTATTGCTTTTCCTGAGATTAATTTAGGTTCAAATGCTTGAATTCCTAATCTATGTAAAGTAGGAGCACGATTTAACATTACTGGGTGTTCTTTTATTACATCTTCAACTATATCCCAAACTTTTGGATCTTTATTTTCGATCATCTTTTTAGCTGCTTTTATATTACTTGCGATTTCTCTAGATACCAATCCATTTATAACATGAGGTTTAAATAGTTCTAGAGCCATATCTTTGGGAATTCCACATTGATACATCTTTAAGTCAGGTCCTACAACAATAACTGAACGACCAGAATAATCAACACGCTTTCCTAATAAATTTTGACGGAACCTTCCTTGTTTTCCTTTTAACATACTTGATAAAGATTTCAATGCTCTATTTCCAGCACCAGTTACACTTCTTCCTCTTCTTCCATTATCAAATAATGCGTCTACTGCTTCTTGTAACATTCTTTTTTCATTCTGAATAATTATAGAAGGAGCTCCTAATTCAATTAATTTTTTTAATCTGTTATTACGGTTAATAACTCTTCTATACAAATCATTTAAATCTGATGTTGCAAATCTTCCACCATCCAATTGAATCATTGGTCTTAATTCTGGTGGTATTACAGGTAGTGCTTCTAAAATCATCCATTCTGGCTTATTTCCTGATGTTGCAAAAGCATTTAGAACATCTAATCTTTTGACTAATCTAATTCTTCTTTGACCAGTAGCATTTTTCAACTCTTCTTGTAAATCTGCTAATTCTTTTTCTACATCTACTTCGCTAAGTAATTGTTTTATAGCTGCGGCACCCATGCCTACTTTAAAAGTGTTACCGTATTTTTCGTAGTATATTCTATATTCTTTTTCAGAAAGAGTTTGTTTCTTAACTAAAGTTGTTGCCCCTGGATCTATTACAACATAAGATACAAAATAAATTACTTCTTCTAAATCTCTTGGAGACATATCTAAGCATAATCCAATATAGGAAGGAATACCTTTTACATACCAAATGTGGCTTACTGGAGAGGCCAATTCAATGTGCCCCATCCTTTCTCTTCTTACTTTAGATTTTGTAACTTCAACACCACATCTATCACAAATTATTCCTTTATATCTTAATCTTTTATATTTACCACAATTACATTCGTAATCTCTTGTTGGTCCAAATATTTTTTCACAAAACAATCCATCGCGCTCTGGTTTTAGAGTTCTATAATTTATAGTTTCTGGCTTTTTTACCTCTCCATAAGACCATTCACGAATTTGCTCTGGGGAAGCAATTCTAATTTTTAAAGCTTTAAAGTTATTTGCCTCTACCATTAGAACTCACCTCCTATTTCTTCATTATCTTCTAAAATTTCATCATCAAGAGTTGATGTTTCTGTTGATGAATCTTCATTGTTTAAATTCATTTCATCATAATCATCTAATTCATCATAATCGTCTTCTAAATCATCTGATTCTTCAGGTAATTCTTGTTCCATAAAATCATCACTTAAATCATTATTTTTTTCTTGAACTTCTTCAATTTCTACATCATCTTTGTTTTCTTCTTCATCTTCTAGAGCTTCTAATTCTTTAAATCCAACTTCTTCATCATTGTTATCAATAACCGATATATCAAGACCTAGTGCTTGGAATTCTTTAATTAATACTCTGAATGCTTCTGGTATTCCAGGACTTGGTAATGGTGTTCCTTTAACAATTGATTCGTATACTTTTACACGTCCTACAACATCATCTGATTTATATGTTAAAATTTCTTGTAAAACATGAGATGCTCCATAAGCTTCTAAAGCCCAGATTTCCATTTCTCCAAATCTTTGACCACCAAATTGAGCTTTTCCTCCTAACGGTTGTTGAGTTACTAAGGAATATGGACCAGTTGATCTAGCATGTAATTTATCATCAACCATATGATGTAATTTTACAAAGTACATAACACCAACGCTGATACGATGATCAAATGGTTCTCCAGTTCTTCCATCATAAAGAACAGTTTTTCCATCTTCATCCATTCCAGCCTCTTTCATCATTGCTTGGACATCTTCTATACTTGCACCATCTAATACTGGAGTTGCAACATGGACACCTAATTTTTTACAAGCCATACCCATATGTAATTCAAGTACTTGTCCGATATTCATACGTGATGGTACACCCTGAGGGTTAAGCATTATATCGATAGGTGTTCCATCTGGTAAATATGGCATATCTTCTTCTGGTAAAATTAATGATATTACACCTTTGTTACCATGTCTTCCTGACATTTTATCTCCAATTTGAATTTTACGTTTTTGAATTATGTAAACTCTTACTACTTTACTTACACCACTTGGTAATTCATCATTTTCAGCTTTAGTATAAACTTTTACATCGTGGACAATTCCCTCTCCACCATGAGGTACGCATAATGAGCTATTTCTAACTTCTCTAGTTTTTTCTCCAAATATTGCATGAAGTAATTTTTCCTCACTAGTTAAATCAGCCATTCCTTTAGGTGTTACTTTTCCAACTAAGATATCTCCTTCTTTTACTTCAGTTCCTATTTTTATAATTCCGTTTTCATCAAGATTTTTTCTTGCATCTTCACTTACATTAGGAATATCTCTTGTAATTTCTTCTGGTCCTAATTTAGTGTCTCGGCATTGGGTTTCATAATCTTCTATATGTAATGATGTATAAACGTCTTCTTTTACCAATCTTTCATTCATTATTACAGCATCTTCAAAGTTATATCCATTGAATGTCATGAAAGCGATTGTCATATTTTTTCCTAATGCTAGTTCTCCTTTATCTGTACTTGGACCATCTGCTATAATTTGTCCACGCTTAATTTTATCGCCTTTTCTAACAATAGGTCTATGGTTTGCTGTTTCACCTTGGTTGGATCTTTCAAATGTTGCAAGTTCATAGTTATCTGTACCTTTAGCATTTTTTACAATAATTTTCTTTGCGTCTACATAGTCAACTATTCCATCTGCTTTTGATACTACTACAGCGCCACTATCTCTTGCTGCTACATATTCAACACCTGTTCCAACAAATGGTGCTTCAGTTGTTAATAATGGCAATGCTTGTCTTTGCATATTTGCTCCCATAAGAGCACGAGTTGCATCATCATGTTCCAAGAATGGAATTAAACTAGTTGTTACAGATACTACTTGTTGTGGTGATACATCTATGTAATCAACTTTTTCTGCTGGAATAATTACATTCTCACCGTTAAATCTTCCAGCAACTTGAGAATCAGTTATATATCCATCTTCATTTACATTTACTGTTGCTTGAGATATATATAAGTCTTGTTCTTCATTTGCTGTTAAGTAATCTACTTTGTCAGTTAATTTTTTGTTTTCCACTTTTCTGTATGGTGTTTGGATGAATCCATATTCATCTACTTTAGCATAACTTGCTAACGATGTTATTAATCCAATATTTTGACCTTCTGGTGATTCTATTGGACAAATTCTACCATAATGTGATGGATTGACATCACGAACTTCCATTCCAGCTCTATCACGAGATAATCCACCTGGACCTAATGCTGATAATCTTCTCTTATGAGTTAACTCTGCTATTGGATTTACCTGATCCATAAATTGTGATAATTGACTTGAACCAAAAAACTCTTTAATTACTGCAGTTACTGGTCTTATGTTAATTAGAGTTTTAGGAGTTACTGTCTCTATGTCTTGTGTAGTCATTCTTTCTCTAACTACTCTTTCCATACGTGCTAAACCAATTTTTAATTGATTTTGTAGTAATTCTCCTACTTGTCTTATTCTTCTGTTTCCTAAATGGTCTATCTCATCATCATGTCCAATACCATCTAATAAATTTAGGTAGTATGATACAGAAGCATATACATCTGAGATTGTCAAAATTCTTTCTTCTAAACTTTGATCATTTCCGATTACTTTTACTTTCTTTGTTGAATCTTTTGGTGAATATAGATACAATACTTGTACTGTATTATGAGTATCTAACTCTTCATTAATTTTTACTTTTTCTCTACCATAACCATTAGCTAGTAATTCTTGTAATTTTTCATATACTTCCTTTGTAATTTTAGTTCCATCTGTAAATATAGTTTCTCCATCAACTATAATATCTTGAGCTAAAACATTATTTAAAAGTCTATCAGTTATGTTTAATCTTTTATTAAATTTATATCTTCCTACTTTTGCTAAATCATAACGAAAATTATCGAAGAATCTAGTAATTAATTGATTTTTTGATGAATCTAATGTTGTTGGTTCTCCAGGTCTTAACTTTTCATAAATTTCAATTAATGCCTCATCAGTATTTTTAGTTGAGTCCTTTTCAATTGTATTTTTTAGAAATTCATTTTGTCCAAATACGTCTATTATTTCTTCATCTGCTGATAATCCAAAAGCTCTTAATAGAGTTGTTATTGGTACTTTTCTAGTTCTATCTATTCTTACATAGATTACATCTTTAGCGTCTGTTTCATATTCTAGCCATGTTCCTCTTGTTGGTATAACTTTAGATGCAAAAACTGGTTTACCATTCTTATCAATTTCTTTTGAATAATAAACACTTGGAGATCTAACTAATTGTGATACAATTACTCTTTCAGCCCCATTGATTATGAAAGTTCCACTTTCTGTCATTAAAGGCATATCTCCTAAAAAGATTTCTTGTTCTTTTACTTCTCCTGTTTCATTGTTAAAAAGTCTTGCTTGAACTTTTAATGGAGATGCATAGGTAATCTGTCTATCTTTGCATTCTTTCAAAGAATATCTTGGTGTGTCAAATTCGTAATCAACGAAGTCTAGGGATAGACTACCCGAAAAACTTTCAATTGGAAGTAAATCTTCAAAAACTTCCTTTATTCCAGTTTTAGTGAACCATTGATATGATTCTTTTTGAATTTGTAGTAAATTATCAAGTTCTAATGAATTTTTGATCATAGAAAAATTTCTTCTTTCTCTATAATCGCCGCTTTTCTTTAATTTATAAGCCATTTAAATTTCACCCCTATGCCTAGATTTTTTTATTAAATCACGCCAAAAAGAGACGCGTTTCCAATATATAATGTTAGCACCTCTACTTTAAAAAGTCAATTAAGATAATTAGAATTTTTGTGTTTTTTTAGCATTGTTAATTATTAGGTTATTTTTTAATACACTTAACTATATAAAACCCTTTTGACTTATTCATTATTGATATTTTATAAATTTCTTCTAGTTCTTTTATAATTGATTTGACTCCATGATCTTTTCTCATAACAAACCACAATTCTCCTGATGATTTCAAATGGCAATATGCTTCTTTTAAAAATTTTCTTACTATTTCTTTGCCTGCTCTAATTGGAGGATTTGTAATAATATAATCATACTCCTCTGTTATTTTTTTATAAATATTACTTTTAAAAACATTGACGTTAACTAGTTTTTTTGTATTTTCTTTGGATAATTCGATGGCTCTATCTGTTATATCTATCATATCTATAGTTAAATTAGGATAAGTATTAGCTAATATAACTCCCACAATTCCATAACCACAACCTAAATCTAATGCTCGACCTTCAAGTTCATTTTTTGTTATTTCTTCTAGTAATAATCTTGTTCCGTAATCAAACTTTTCTTTTGAAAAAACACCATTAGTTGTATATAAATTATAATGTTTATTTCCATAATTTATTTTTATTAACTTTTTTTGTTGTTTCAATTTTTTATCTTCGTCAAAATATTGTCCCATATATAATCTCCCAACATCTTTGTAAAAGAAAAACAGAATATAAATTCTGCTTTTTTATTATTGAAGTTCTATTGTTGCTCCAACTTCTTCAAATTGAGCTTTTAATTTATCTGCTTCTTCTTTGTCCATTCCTTCTTTAACAGCTCCACCGTTATCTGCGATAGCTTTTGCTTCCTTTAATCCTAATCCAGTTACATCTCTAACAATCTTAATTACTTTAATCTTGTTTGCTCCTGCTTCTTTAAGTACAACATTTACTTTTGAAGGACCAGTTTCTTCTGCTGCTGCTTGTGGTGCTGCTGCTACTGCTACTGCAGATGGATCAACACCAAATTCCTCCTTCATTGCATCTACTAATTCTTTAATTTCTAGAATAGACATTTCTTTTAATGAACTTATAAATTCGTCTTTTGTTAATTTAGCCATTATTTTTTTCCTCCTTATTTTTTTATTAATTTTCTTCTTTTTCTTTAGAATATAAATCTAAGCATATTGATAAGTCTCTTACAACACCTATCATTCCACCTGCTAACATTGTAAGTAATCCGTCTCTTGATGGAATTAAAGCATATGAATTTAATTCTTCAACATTTGCTACTTTTCCTTCAACAACACCAGCTTTTAATTTTAAGTTTTCATGCTTTTTAGCAAAATCACTTAATACTTTTACTGGAGCTAACTCATCACTTGAGAATGAAATAGCTGTTGGTCCAATCAAGTAACTATTTAAATCATATCCAGTTTCTTCGACAGCTCTTCTAGTTAAAGTATTCTTGTAAACTTTATAATCAGAGTCTGTTTCTCTCAAAGCTCTTCTTAATTCGTTAACTTCAGATACTTTTAATCCACGAGCATCAAATAAAACTATAGACTTTGCATTATCAAACTTTTCTTTTATTTCTGATACTACAGCAGCCTTTTGTTCGATTATTTTTGCATTAGCCATTGCAACAACTCCTTTCTTTATGCCCATAATAAAATCCCTCAGAGTAGTCGAGGGATAAAAGAATTTTATTCCTCGGCAAGATTTTTAAACTGTTAGTCCTTACTGTCTACGGCATAATTTCTGAACGATTTATATTATATAACATTACAAATTATTTGTCAAATGAACTTAAATCTATTTTTACACCAGGTCCCATTGTTGATGAAATAGTGATATTTTTCACATAAGTTCCTTTTGCTGTTGAAGGTTTTGATTTCAAAATAACATTAACGAAAGTTTTTAAATTTTCTACTAATTTATTTTCTTCAAAACTAGCTTTTCCAAATATTCCATGAACATTTCCAAAACTATCAGTACGGTAATTTACTTTACCTTTCTTTACTTCTTCAATAGCTTTTGCTACATCAGTTGTTACGGTTCCTGTTTTTGGATTTGGCATCAAACCTTTTGGTCCTAGTAATTTACCAATTTTACCTAACATTGGCATCATTTCTGGAGTAGCTATAATTACATCAAAATCGAACCAATTTTCTTGTTCTATTTTAGTAATCATATCAACATCCCCTACATAATCAGCTTTAGCAGCCTCTGCAGCTTTTGCTTGATCACCTTTTGCTAATACTAATATTCTCTTAGTTTTACCAGTTCCATATGGTAATACCACAGCACCTCTTAATTGTTGATCAGCTTTTTTTACATCTAAATTTAAATTCATTGCTACTTCTAAAGTTTCATCAAACTTAGAATTAGATGTTGCTTTTACTAAATCTATTGCTTCTTCTATACTGTATGTTTTATTTTTATCTATCTTTTCTAGATTAGCAATATGTCTTGTGCTTTTTTTCATAATTCATTACCTCCTTTGTGGTCTATTGCGGACTTAATTATCCTTCCACGTAGGTATATAACCACTATACCTAATAGGAATAACTATTAATCTTTTACTTCGATTCCCATGTTACGAGCTGTACCTTCAACAATTTTCATTGCTGAATCTACATCATAAGCATTTAAATCTGGCAACTTAATTTCTGCGATTTTTCTAAGTTGTTCTTTAGTAATAGTAGCAACTGTTTCTCCTTTTGTTGCTGCCTTATCAATTTTAGCTTCTTTCTTTAGTAAGAATGCTGCTGGTGGAGTTTTTAATACCATATCGAAACTTCTATCTTCGTATATAGTAATTTCTACTGGTAATACATCCCCCATCTTATCTCTTGTTGCATCATTAAATTTTGTACAAAATTCTTGTAAATTAATTCCTGCTGGTCCTAAAACTGTTCCAACTGGTGGAGCAGGTGTTGCTTTTCCTGCAGGTATTTGTAATTTTATCTTCTTCGTAATTTCTTTTGCCACGAAAAACACCTCCATATTCATAAGATATAATACTATTTTTTCGCGAGTGGTCAAACGACAAGCAAGAGTTGTCCGCCTCTTCTCTTTGCCTCCCACTAAAACCTATTCCTTGTTGCGGCTTTAATAATAGCATATTTTTTTTTATTTTTCAACTATTTTCTGCTAGTTCTAGCAAAAAAATTCATAATTAATTAATTTATAATGTTTCAATATCTGCTAAATCAACTTCAACAGATGTTTCTTGACCAAACAAATCAACTTTAACATTTAATTTTTGTGTTTTCATATCAACGTCTACAATTGTACCAATCATTGATTTAAATGGTCCATCAGTTATTTTTACCTTTTTGCCTTTTTCTAATTCCTTAGTAGCATCTATTCTGCTTAAGCCCATTGAATCTAGTATACTATCAACTTCAGATGGCTCTAAAGGAATTGGTTTTGCTCCCTTTCCTGATGATCCAATAAAGCCAGTAACTCCTTGAGTATTTCTTACTATGTACCATGCTTCATCAGACATTACCATTTCGATTAAGACGTAACCGGGAAACATTTTCTTTACTCTCTCTTTTTTTACACCATTTTTTATTTCTACAACTTTTTGTTCTGGAACAACAACTCTATAAATATTGTTATGTAATTCCATAGAGTTTATCATCATTTCTAATTTTTCTTTAACTTTATATTCATAGCCAGTTACAGTATTTACTACGTACCATTCTTTTTTCATTATGCCACACTCCTTAATAGGGATACAAGTAAATCAATTACATAAAAATATGCCCCTAAAAACAACATAAATGATACTGTTGTAATGGAATATTTTAATAAATCTTTTGAACTTGTCCATCTAATACGTTCTGTTTCTTTTTTTACACCTTTAAAATACTTTTTTATACTTTTAAATATATTTTTCATTTTGATCCTCCTAAAGCATAAATAAGATTAAAATAAAAACACTTCCGTGTTGGTATAAATATAACACTTTTAATATTCTATGTCAATTAAATTGCTGTCTTTTTTTATATATTTATTAAAGTTTGATAAAACCTTTTTTTATAGTAAGTACATAAACAAAAAAGATGTATAAATGATAATATGACTAATTTATTAAAGAAAGGAAATATAAGATTATAAATTTTATTGTATTATTTTTTAACTTAGAAATGCTATCTACTAATTATTTGATTTTGTTAATATAATATGATAAAATTTTTTTGTAGTAATTTCGATTAATAACAAATACGAAGTTAAATTATATACAATTGGGATGACTAGAGATTACCTATAAAAAATCTGTATAAGTATTGGGTTAAATTAGTTTAGTTGTAAGTAATAGATACTGATTAGATATATAACTCATTTCAGTTGTAATATAAATTTAAAGAAAGGAGTTTCTAATATATGTGAAAAGAACACATAATTAGATTATATGTGAGTTAGATGAATATTAGTTGTGAATGGAATGATTATACTTGTATTGCAAGTGGTGATGGTGAAAAATTAGAAAAATGGGGAAATTATATTTTGAGAAGACCTGATCCTCAGATTATTTGGCCAAAAACTGATAAAAATTTATGGGACAATTGGGATGGATTTTATCACAGAAGTAATAAAGGTGGCGGATATTGGGAATTTAAGAAAAAACTTCCTGATAGTTGGACTATTAAATATAAAAATTTAAAATTTAAGGTTAGTCCAACAAACTTTAAACATACAGGAATTTTTCCTGAACAGGCTACCAATTGGGATTTTGTTGCTAATCAAATAAAAAATAGTGGTAGAAAAGATTTTAGAGTTCTTAATTTGTTTGCTTATACAGGATGTGCTACCATATCTGCATCAGCCGCTGGAGCTAGTGAGGTAGTTCATGTTGATTCATCTAAAGGAATGATCGAATGGGCTAAAGAAAATAGAGATTTATCTGGAATTCATGATAATTATATTAGATATATAATAGATGATGTTATGAAATTTTTAGCTCGAGAAAAAAGAAGAGGACGAACATATCACGGTATAATTATGGATCCACCTAGTTATGGCAGAGGACCAAATGGAGAGGTATGGAAGTTAGAGGATAATTTGGGAGAATTATTAAAAAAGGCTAAAGATGTACTTGATGATGATTATTCATTTTTGCTAATTAATTCTTATACAACAGGAATTTCTCCAACTTCTCTTAATAATATTCTTTCTTTAATTTTTAATGGTGACAATATTGTTACTGGCGAAATAGGTTTACCAGTTAAAGAAAATAATTTAGTACTTCCTTGTGGGATATATGGAAAAGTTACAAAAAATTAATATTATTTTTGAAGACAATCATTTGTTAGTTGTAGAAAAGCCTGTAAATATGCCAGTTTGTGCTGATAATTCTAATGATTTGGATTTGTTATCTTTATTAAAAAAATATATAAAAGAAAAATATAATAAACCTGGAAATGTATATTTAGGACTTGTTCATAGATTAGATAGACCTGTTGGAGGGATTATGGTGTTTGCTAAGACAAGTAAAGCAGCTTCCAGGTTAAGTAGGCAAGTTCAAGAACATAAATTAGAAAAAAAATATGTAGCTGTATGTTATGGCAAAGTAAAGGAAAAGGAAGAGTTAAGAGATTATTTGTTCAAAGATAAAAAGCAAAATATTAGCTATGTTACAACTAAAGATAAGGGAAAATTATCTATTCTTGATTATTCATTAATAAAGTATAAAAATAATTTTAGTTTAGTTGATATATCCCTAAAAACTGGAAGAGCTCATCAAATTAGAGTACAATTTTCTTCTAGAAAGCACCCTTTAGTTGGGGATGTAAAATATGGATTAAATACCGAAAAAATTCCAGTTGCTTTATTTGCATATAAATTAGCTTTTTACCATCCCATTTCTAGAGAGAAAATGAAATTTGAATTAGAAATTCCAAAAAGATATCCTTTCAATATGTTTTAGGATATCTTTTACTTAAGCTAATTTTTTTATACTATTTACTATTATTTGATATTGATCGTATCTTTTTTCTACCCGACCAAATACTCTAATTATATTTTTTTTCTTTAAATACAAATAATTTTTATATGTCTTAGGAAATAGAGTTAAGGAAATGCTTCCAAATTCGTCCTGTGCATTTATAAAAGCCATAATATCATTCTTTTTAGTAGTTATTTCTTTTATGGAATTAATCATTAATACGATTGATATATTTTTATCAAAATATAATTTTACATCTTTGATAACTATATCTTCTTGATTTTTGTAAATATTAGTTGGATGTTCACTTAAGTAAAATCCATAACTTACTAACTGATTGTTTAATTTTTCTTCTTGAGTTAAATCAGGAAATTTTTCTAGTTCTGGAGGAGATAATTCTAACATTCCAGCATCTTTCAATAAATCAGCATAATTTATACTATTATCTAAATTATTTATTAGAGTATTTTCGTTATAACCCATCTTATTAAAGCACCCTGCTAATATTAGAGATGTTAGAATTTTTTTGTTTATAGTAGAAGAATAGTTCTTTTTAACAAAATCAATAAAATTTTTATAAGGAGATAGTTTTCTAGTATTAATTATTTCTTTAGAGACAGATGTTCCAATATTTCTAATAATTGACAGTGGACATCTTATTGCTTTTTCTTCTATAGTGTATTTTTCAGTACTTAAATTTATATCTGGCGGCAAAATTTTTATACCAGCTTCTTTTATTTCATTTAAGTAGGTTCTTGTTTTAATATCGTTTCCTATTACATTGTTTAATAATGCTACTTCAAAATAACTAAAAAAATATGTCTTTAGAAAAGCCATCTTGTATGCTACTGTGGCATAACCAACTGAGTGAGATTTGTTAAAACCATAATTAGCAAATTTTAAAATTAAATTATAGATTTTTTCTGCTATCTCTTTGGGATAACCATTTTCTATACTTTTATTTATAAACTTTGGTTGTTCATTTATTAAAATTGATTCTTTTTTCTTAGCGATAGCTCTTCTTAAAATATCGGCTTCACCTAATGTGTAGCCAGCTAGTATTTTAGATATTTGCATTATTTGTTCCTGATAAATTATTATTCCATATGTTGGAGATAATATAGGTTTTAAGCTATCTGTTATATAATCGATTGGTTCTTTACCGTTTTTTCTTCTAATATAATTATCAATATAATCCATAGCACCTGGTCTATATAAAGCTAGAGCTGCAATTATATCGTCAAAAGAATCTACTTGCAATTTTCTCAAGAAATTTTTCATTCCAGTTGATTCAAATTGAAAAATTCCATCAGTTTTGACTTTTTTAAATATATCAAGTGTTTTTTTGTCATCAAGTGGTATTTTTGAGAAAGTTATATTTATTTTTTCGTTTTTACGAATATTTTCTATTACCTCTGCTATTAATGTTAAATTGGAAATTCCTAAAAAGTCCATCTTTAATAGTCCTAATGGTTCTAAATAATTCATAGAATAACCAGTTGTATAAACTCCCCTACTATTTTTATAGATAGGAATAATATTATCTAGATCTATTCTACTCATAACTATCCCAGAAGCATGAATTCCTATATTTCTTGGAAGCCCTTCTAAGTGAAGAGCTATTTCAAATACTTTTTTATACCTTTGATTATTTAAAATTAGATTTTTTAATTTAGAATTACTGTTATATGTTGTTAACAAATTATCTTTGGATGATAAATATTTACATAATTCATCTGTTTCTGTTATACTCAAGTTCATTGTTCTAGATATATCTCTTATAACTTGCTTTGCAGCTAAAGTGTCAAAAGTTATTATCCCCATTACTCGTTTTAGTCCATATTTTTCAGTTACATATTTTATAACTTCCTGTCTTTTATTGCTGTCAAAATCTATATCTATATCAGGCATAGTTACTCTTTCGGGATTTAAAAAGCGTTCAAATAATAAATTGTATTTTACAGGATCGATGTCAGTTATTCCTAATGTATAACTAACTAATGAACCAGCTGCTGAACCTCTTCCTGGTCCTACTAAGATATTATTTAGTTTGGCATATTTTACATAGTCCCATACTATTAAAAAATAGTTACAAAAATTCATTTGATTGATTATTTTTAATTCATAGTTTAAGCGATTAATATATTCTGATGAGACATTATTGTTTAGTCTTTTATTTAATCCTTTATTGCATAAAAACTTCAAATAACTGTAAGAATCTATATTTTTATCATATAATGGCATAATATTTTGGTTTGATTTCAACTTAAAATTACACAACTTAGATATCATAAGTGTATTTTCTATATCTTCTTTATCACATATTGCATTTATTTCTTCTTCTGTTAGCAAATGCTTTCCTTTATGAGTATTTAGTTCGTAATTAGAGATATTTTTGCTATCTTTTATCATATAAAGATAGTCTAAATATTGATAATCTTCTTTATTTAAGTAAGATACATCATTTATAAATACTTTAGGCTGGCTTATTTTTAGTTTTTCTTCTAAAGACTCATAACCTATATACTTATATTTGTATGTATCATATATTTCATTATTATAATATTTATATGAGATTACTAGTATGATATCACAACTATGTTCTTTTAAATTATCTATAGTTATAGTTGTTTCTGATGCGATTGTTGCTAATTTGATTAAGTTTTTGTAGCCATTGTCATTCATAGCATATAGTAATATTTTTCCATCATCTATTTGAAGTTCCATACCAATTATTGGCTTTATGTTGTTTTTTATGCATTCATTATAAAATTCTGGGACACCAAACATATTATTGGTATCTGTTATTGCTAAGGAGGAATAATTTAGTTGTTTAGCTCTTGCAACTAAATTAGGAATTTTATTTAAACTACTTAATAAAGAATAACTAGTTTTTACATGTAATGGTACATATTCCATATTGTCCTCCTTAAAGTATTATTTTTTTAAATTCTCCATAGTATATACGCTACTAAGATAGCACCTAACGATATTATTAAGGCTAGTGTAAATATTGGTGCAAATCCTTCACTTTTTATTCCAATGTCTGATGTAAAAGCACCTTTCGCTTTTGCACCTTTTTTCATATATTTATTGTCACTTTCTGGTCTTTGTAATTTATATTTTGGGGATAAATTTACTTTTTCGTTATTGTTTGCAGTTATTGTAATTTCTGATTTGTTTCCTGCCTCATCAATAAAATTTCTTGTTATATTATTTTTCATTTTTATCACTCTCTTCCCTTTTATTTACTCCAACCATAACCATTTCCTCTGTTAAGTATTTTATTCTTTCTATAATTCTTTTTGCTTTTACTTTTTCCACTCCTTTTGTGGAAAAGACAAAATGTTCTTCTAATTCTTTTATGTTTAAATTTGAGGTAAAAAAAGTTACTAATCCTTCTTGCATTCTATATTGCAATATAGTTCCTAATACCTCATCTCTTGACCATTCTGTCATTGTTTCGGCTCCAATATCATCAATCAATAATAACTCTATATTTTTTATGAATTTAAATTTGGTGTTATACTCTTCATTATCGCCAAATGATTGTTTTAAGCTTCTTAAAAACTCTGGATAATAAATTATTGCTACTTTATGGTCTTTTTTAGCTAATTCATTTAAACACGCTGATATAAGATAAGTTTTACCACATCCAAAATTTCCAGTTAAGTAAAGCCCCCTCATTCCTGCGTTGGGTTTATAATTATCTAAAAAGCTTTTTAACCATTTTATTAATTCAAATCTATTAGCATCATCTAAATCAATATTTTTCATAGAAGCTTCTTTTATTTCTCTAGGTATTTCGAACAAATAAATATTTTTTTTATATTTGTTATGTTCTATTTCTTCTTTTTTATACCTACAAGGAACATAGTCAAATATTAAATTATTGCTTAGTTTTTCTGGAGAATAGATATAACCACAGTAAGAATTTTTACATTCATTAAGACCTTTGCATGTCTGGCAGTTTTGTTTTTCTTTGGTACATTCTTCTAATTTAGTTGTATATTTCATTAAATATTTGTGGGAAAAGTCTAAGTTTGATATCAATTTATTAAACTGCTTATTTTTTAGAGCTTCATTGAAATCATGTTCAAGTTTAGTATTATTCATATAATAATTATTTTTTATAATATTGGATATATCTTTCATATTATCTAAACTCCTTTAACAAGTCCTGCATTTCTTTTTGGCTTTCAACTGACACTTCTTGTTTTTTTATTTCTTTATTAAACCATTCTGGAATTTTTTCATCTTTTAATACTTTCTTTTTAGAACTTTGAGATTGTTTATTTTTATTGTATTTTTTATGTTCTTTTTCTGCCACTTTCATTGCCTCATCTACGGTTTCAATATTAAGTCTTTGCCATTGCCCAGCTATGGTTTCAGCGAGTGCTCTAGTTAATTTGTTGTTATTTGTTTTGAGAATGTAATCAATTAAAACATTTACTACACCAGGCTTTAAACTATAATTTATGATTAAGTCTTCTGTTAGTTTTAGGTCTCTGTTAGTTGGTTCTGAGCCATTATTTTTACTTTTTAATAATTCATATGGGCTTATAGTTTCAAAAGTATATATCATCTTAGCTCTTTTAGAATTATCACCGGTTGGTTTTTTTAAATATTCTGGCTGTTGATTGTATATTACACTTGGTAATAAGCCTTTATTTTCAAATTGATAATAATTTCGGCAATTTTTTCTAAATTCGTCTTTATTGATTGTTCCTCTTTCATTTAATGATGTTGGAATAATATCTTTTATTTTCATTACATCTAAATCATACAGAAAAGATAATTCTAAGATTAATTCTTTGATTTCTTTAGTGAATACTTTATTTTTATCAATATTTGTAGGAGTTGATTCAATTAAGAATTCAAAATCAAAGTCTGTATTTATATTTAATTTTTGGATATTCTTCTTTCTAATATTATCATTAATAACTTCATAAGAGGTTAAAGGTACAGATTTGAAGACTTCAGAGAATGAGGCTGTTATATCCTCATAGCTTGATGTATTTATTCTAGGAATTTTAAAATAAGACTTTAAGTGCTGATACTCTTTTTTTCCAAGATTAGTATATAAAACAACATTCAATATAGGATGATTGAAAAAATCATTAGCATTTATTGGAGAGTATAGCTGATATATATAGTTGTTAATATTTTCTTCTTTATAGAAAGTTTTTAGTAGCCCAATAGCCTCTAGTTTTTTTCTTGCTTCTACTATTTCTTCTAGTGATATATGCATATTGGTTATTAAATGATGATGTGTTAATTCTGTAGAAATGATTTCTGACTTATCTAAATCGGACCACAATGAAAAATATAACATAATTGGTAATGAACCTATTACTGGTTGATATAACATTGTTAAAATTTTTCTTGCTTCTGTATCTATTATTGTTTTGTTTACAACTACATATGTATCTGCTGGCATTAGCTTATTGTCTTTCATATTCAACCACTTTCCTCTTACCAATATTTTATAATAAAAGTTATGAAAAGTAAAGAAAATACCATCGACTAAACAATGATATTTGTTATAAGAGTGTTAATCTTCTTTTTCAACAACTATAGCTTGTGTTGGACAATAGTCGATGGCTTGTTTAACCATCTCTTCTTCGTCCTTTGTAATATTATCTTTAATACATGTAGCTAGACCATCATCGTTATATTCAAATATTTTAGAATCAGTTAATGAAATACAAGAACCACATCCTATACAATTTTCGTTTACTTTAACCTTCATAATATATTACCTTCTTTCTGATTTAATTATATTAAATATATTTTAAAAATGCAACATAATATTAATTCTAATAAAATAAAAATTTTTATTTATACTATCATTTTTTATTAATATTTGTTAAAATAAGTTTATAGATAGAAGGAGGGTGGATAATGAATCCTGGAGATAAGTTTGAAGTAGTTGTTGATGGTGTTTTACAGAATGCAGAATTACTTAATGTTGTTACTATTAACGAAAAAGATTATGCTGTATATTATATTGATAATGGTAATGAAAATTTTGATATTATGGCATCAGAAATAACATCAAATGACGATGGTAGCTATAAATTAAGTGATGTGAATGATGATAATGTAAGAAGAAAAATTATAAATTTTATTAATAAATCTTTAAATTAAGTAAAAAAGTTGACTAAATATTAATCAACTTTTTATTTTATCTAATTTTTATATGTAATTCTCTTAATTGTTGCTCAGTTACTTCTGATGGAGCATTCATTAAATTATCTTGACCACTAGCACTTGTAGGAAAAGCTTGAACTTCTCTTAAATTACTTACATCATTTAATAGCATTATAATACGATCTATTCCTGGAGCCATTCCACCATGAGGTGGTGCTCCATATTGGAAAGCGTTATATAAAGAACCAAATTTTTTCTCTACTATCTCCTTAGAGTAACCAACTTTTTCAAAAGCCAACTCTAATAATTCTATATCATGATTTCTTAAAGCTCCACTTGACATTTCATAACCATTACATACAAAATCGAATTGATAAGCTAAAATTTCATCTAGATTTCCGTCTTTAATAGCCTTAATTCCACCTTTGGGTAAACTAAAGGGATTATGACAAAAATCATATTTTTTATCTTCTTCATTATACTCAAACATTGGAAAATCATTTATGATACAAAATTCAAATTTATTATCATCAATTAGACCAATTTTTTTACCTAAATATGTTCTTATTAAACCAGCAAATTTAGCAGCTGTTGCTTCTTTTCTATTAGCAATAAAGAATAATACACTATTAGCTTTCATAGAAGTTTCTTCAATTAAATTCTTTCTTTCTTCTTCTGATAAAAATTTATCTATCGGTCCTTTCAATGTACCATCTTCTAGTAAGGTTATGTAACCTATTCCAGGCATACCAATTGTTTTAGCATAATCTACAATTTCATTGAACCAAGAATTAGAATTAGTACCTATATCATCAACTTTTATTGCTCTTATAATTGATTTTTTAAATGGTCCAAAGGTAGTATTTTCAAGAATTTTTGTAATATCTATTATTTCTAATGGATTTCTTAAATCTGGTTTATCTGTTCCATATTTTAGCATAGACTCTTTATATGATATTCTTCTAAATGGTGGTTTTGATACCTCTTTATTTGAAAATTTTGTAAATGTATCATAAAATACTTTTTCTCCAATTTCATAAATATCGTTTTCTTCTACAAAAGACATTTCGAAATCTAATTGATAAAATTCCATTGTTCTATCTGCTCTTGAATCTTCATCTCTAAAGCATGGAGCTATTTGATAATATTTATCTACTCCTCCTGTCATTAATAATTCTTTATAAATTTGAGGAGCTTGAGGTAGAGCATAGAATTTTCCATGAAATTTTCTAGATGGAATTAGAAAGTCTCTAGCTCCTTCTGGAGATGAAGCACTTATAATTGGAGTTTGAACTTCTAAAAATCCTAATGAATCCATTTCATCTCTTAAAAACTTTAAAACTTTAGCTCTAAGATTTATATTTTTTCTTACTTTTTTGTTCCTTAAATCTAAATATCTATATTTTAATCTTAATTCTTCTGATACCTCATGTGATGTTTTTATGTCAAAAGGTAAAACATGTTTTGATTTTCCTAGTATTTCAATATCTTGAACTAGTAATTCGATAGTTCCTGTTGTAAGATTAGCATTATAGTCATCTTCGTTTCTTTTTCTAATTATACCATTTACAGATATAGTAGATTCTTTAGTTAGATTGTCAAACATATGTTCATCATTGCTTACTAATTGAATTACTCCAGTTTCGTCTCTTAAATCAACAAAGATTATTCCACCGTGGTCTCTTATGTTTTCTACCCAACCTGCTAATCTTAAGTTTTTATCTATATCTTGTTCTGTTGCTTTTCCACAATAATTATTTCTATATTTATTTTCCATATTATCTTTTCTCCAATTCTTGCTTTAATAATTTTGAGGTTAATGCTGGATTGGCTTTTCCTCTTGTTTTTTTCATCATCTGTCCTATAAAGTAATCTAATAATCTTGGTTGTTGTTTATATTGCTCTGTCTGAGTTGGATTTTCATCTATAATTTGTTCAATAATTGATATTAATTCCTTTTCGTCGGTTATTTGAGTAAGTCCTAAATCTTTGACTACTGTTTTTGGTTCTTTTTTATCCTCTATTACATGAACGAAGACGTCTTTACTTTGTTTAGAAGAAATTTTACCTGTTTCTATCATTTTTATTAAATCCACTAACATTTGAGGGGTTAAGTATATATCTTTTATTGATAAATCATATTTATTTAAATATCCTAAAATATTTGTCGTTAGCCAATTAGATGCTAGCTTAGGATTACAACCAAGTTTAAGAGTTTCTTCATAAAAATCAGCTGTTGTTTTTTCCTTTACGATTATTTTAGCATCATATTCTGTTAGGCCATAAACGTTTATATATTTCTCTTTTCTAGCTGGTGCTAACTCTGGAATTTCTGATTTTATTTCTTCAAGCCATTCTTTAGATAATTTAAATTTAGGAATATTTGGCTCTACAAAATACTTATAATCGATTGCATCTACTTTGCTACGCATATAAATTGTAGATAAAGTTTCTTCATCCCATCTTCTTGTTTGTTGTTCCATTTTATCGTATTCATTATCTTCTTTTAATTCAATTTGTCTTTGAATTTCGTAGTTAATAGCATCTCTTACGCCACCAAAAGAATTAACATTTTTTATTTCTACTTTTGTTCCCCAATTTTCTTCTTTTGTCTCATCTAAATCAGCATCCATTATTGAAACGTTTACATCACAACGAATTTGACCTTTTTTAGAATCAGCTTCTGATATACCAGAATATTGATAAATAGAACGCATTGTTTCCAAAAATGATACAGCTTCATCTGCACTATGAAAGTCAGGATACGTTACTAATTCTAGTAGTGGAACTCCTGCTCTATTATAATTTATCACTGATATATCGTCTAGATGATCCATAGATGCAGCATCTTCTTCAAGGTGGATGTTATTAATTCTTACTGTTTTTGTTCCATCTTTACATTCATATGTCAATTTTCCATAAATTCCAACTGGGGCAGGCTTAGTTTCTTGGGTTATTTGAAATCCTTTTGGTAAGTCTGGATAGTAATAGTTTTTTCTTTCAAAATAAATATGCTCTGGTTGTTTACAATTTAATATTATACTCGCCATTAAGGCTTTTTTTACTGCTTCCTTATTTACTACTGGTAATGTTCCAGGAAAAGCCATATCTACTGGTCTGATGTTACAATTTGGTAAATCGTCATAAGAATTTTTGGCACTAGAGAATACTTTTGTGTTAGTTTCACTGATTTCACAGTGCATTTCTAGTCCTATTAAGGCTTTATACTTAGTCATGTTTTACCTCCTTTGCTATTTGATTTTTATATGGCATTTTACTTTCTAAAGCATTAGCTATATTTAAAACATTTATATCGTCATAACAATTTCCTGTTATGTTTAGGGCTACTGGTAAGTCATCTATAAATCCATTTGGAATTGTTATTGATGGAAATCCACCAAAGTTTCCTATTTGCAAATGTTCTTCTAAAGCTGCTGTATCTTTATCTAATATGTCTTTTGAACCATCTAAGTGTTTTGCAGGACCGCTTCCAACTGGTAATATTACAGCATCATATTTTTTAAATAAATTTTTCCAGGTATCTACTAGTAGTCTTCTTACTCTTTGGGCGTTATGGAAATATCTTTCTTTATTTTGAGCTTGTAGGACATATGATCCTATTACAAATCTTCTTTTTATTAAAGGTGAAAATCCTTTTGTACGATAATCTTTCATCATTTCATCCCATTTTTTTCCTTGGCCACGAGGTCCAAAAATAAATCCCGTTAAATTTGACATGTTTGATGTTGCTTCTGCACATGATATTACAACATAAACTGATGCTAAAGCATTTAATAAAGTTTTATCAACAGATACTTCTTCAACACTCATACCTAATTCTTCACATAATTTTAGAGATTTTTGAAAGTTTTCTAAATGTTGTTTTAATTCATCGCTTGCGTTTTCATACATTGATATATCGCATAATTCTTTGATATAGCATAATTTTTTCCCTTTTACGTTGTTATCTATAGAGTCTGCTAAATTTATATCTTTTGAATCCCAACTAGTCATATCATAAGGATCTATTCCCTTCATGTTGTCAACTACGATAGCTGCATCTTTGACATTTCTAGTTAAAACTCCACAGTGATCCAAAGAAGAAGCAAATGGGAATAGACCATATCTTGAAATCATTCCATATGTTGGTTTATAGCCAACTATTCCACAATAAGCTGCTGGTTTTCTAATTGAATCCCCTGTATCAGAACCTGTAGCATATGGATATACACCTGCTGCTACTGCTGCTGCTGATCCTGAAGATGAACCTGCACACATTCTTTTAGGATCCCATGGATTTTTTACAACACCAGTATGTCCTGTAGTTCCTGTGCCACCCATACCAAATTCATCTAATACTGTTTTATTTACTGGTACTGCACCTGCTTTGTTTAAATTCTCAATAGCTGTTGCATTAAAAAATGGAATATAATCTTTTAATGTATTTGATGAGCCTGTACTTAATATACCTTTAGTGCTGTAATTATCTTTTATACCATAAGGAATTCCAGACAATAAATTATCTGTTATTTTAGTTGGTTTTGCCTCATCTAATATAGTTACAAAAGCGTTATACTTTTCTTGAATTTTGTGAGAAAGAGCTAATGACTCTTTAATTAGTTCTTCACTTGTAACCTCTCCTGTTTTTAGAAGATTATGTAATTCTTCTATACTTTTATTCATATACTTCATTTATCCCACCACCTTTGGTACTGATACTTCTCGATCAGTTGCATCATCACAATTTGCAAGTAAATCATCTATTGCTATAGAATCTTCTACTTTGTCTTCTCTTAGTTCAAATTCAAAATCGTCTAAACAATGTGTCATTGGTTCAACTTTTTCTATATTTGGTATCTTGTTTATTAAATCAATATTCTGGTCTATTATTTCAAATTCATCTAAAGTATTTTTATTTTCTTCTTTAGTTAAGCCTATCATTAATTTATCTGCATAATCATTTACCATTTCTTCTGTAAATTTACTCATATTATTCCTCCTCCATAAAAAAAGTAGTAATTTGTCCCTAAAAATGGGACGAACTACTACTAATCCGCGGTACCACCCAAATTATCATAAAAATATTATGATCACTTGATAGGTATAACGGTCTAAATGCCGGTTTAAACTACTTATTTCATCTAAACAGCTCCAAAGTGTTTTTATAGTATGTATTATGTTAGCTTCCACCGTACCTAACTCGCTCTATAAAATTGATACTATAACATGTCTTCTTCATTGCTTTTGTGATTAAAATTATAGTATAGAAGAACTATTTTGTCAATATAGTTAATAAATTTAGTGTCCCCTACCGTGTTTTCTTTCTTCTTCTTCTATTTCTTCTATTTCAGATTTAATTTTATTTTCTGAAAGAGCTTTTTTAGTAGCTATATATTCTTGAAGTTTATCTTGAGCTTTACCACCATACTTGCCTTTGTCATAGTTATTTCTTACTTTTTGAGAAGTATAATAAACTAATCCAGCTGTACTCAATGCTGCAGCAATTTGAGCTCCTATATTGTTTGGCAATTTACCGATCGGATTTGCCATTGCTGCTTGTAAATTTTCAAGTGCTTCCGCACTAGTTAATGCTTGACCCATTCCATCAAACATTTCTTTTATGTTTTTGGGATTACTAAGATGATTGATGGCATCTAAAGAACCAGAAAAGCCAAAATTACTCGTGTTATTGGCATATGTTTGCATAAATGATTTATACTGATTGCACATGTTACTGATTCTATTTATAACATCCTGATTAAATGTTCCAAATTGTTGCAATGCTTGAACTCTCGAAAGATTACCAGATGATAAATTTGTCCCAACTTGTTTAATAAGATTATCAAAATCTTTCATTTGTTGAGTATAGATTTGATGGGCTTGATGATCTAATGAGCCAAATTTTACTCCTTTTGTTCTTTCAACTCTTTCGGCAAGGTTATGTACAAATTCTCCTAAACCTGACGAGTTGATCAAACTAGTTGTTTCTGCTCCGTCCAAAAATTTTTGAGATTGATTTAAAATATTCTGGGATTCTTTATGAACTTTATCCATTGTATTTTGGTTTTTCATATTAATATTTTGGATTTCGGCATTATGAGCATTTCTTATCTTTTCTGTTTCATTTATAGCGTTTATCCCTGTTACTACACCATATATTGATGAGGCTATAGCAACACTTCTAATAATATCACCGACTAAAGGATCATCTCGATAGTCTTGCTCCTTCACAAAAAATCTGTTATCAGTTTTCAAGTTGCCTGTATCTCGTCTACCAAATAAACTTTTTTCTTGTTTAGAATTTTCTGCAAAAAACACTTCATTGTCAATAAATGCATTTAATGCTTCTTCATCTGTTCTATTAGGGTTTCTTAAATTTTTATCTAGCTCTGCTAATTTGTTATTAAATTCTACATCTTTTTCATTTTTTATCTCTCTTTCACCATTAGCAAATCTTTTTCCTAGTAACCCCATTTTTGTAAATTTAGGTTTATTATCTTCAATAAAGCCATGACTTACCAATTGAGAAGCTCTTTCTTTTTCAGTAAATATTTTGGTTGTCATTTCTTTACATCCTGATATAAGTTTTGCTCTTTGTTCTTCTAATTCGTTTCTTTCTTCAATAGATAAACTTTCATTTGCTAGTACTTTATCTATTTCATCTATTTGTATTTTTCTATCAAACAAATTAGAAGCAATATTATCTATCTTAGTGTTTACTTCTTGTAATTTATCTTGTTGATATTTTTTTATTCTTCTTTCCATTAAAACTTCAACAACATTAGGAAAATTTAAATCTATCTTTTGACCAGCTGTTTGCTCTCTAAGTATTATCTCTACTTGCTCATTAGTTAGAGCATTAACCCTTTCTTCCATTATTTCTATTCTTCTTCTTGTTTTCTTTCCATAACCTATCTTTCCGTAAATTTTTAGAGCTGTATTCAATGGTATACTAAGTGTTGCAGGTATTACACCCATTAAATTATATATATAATTGCCATTTTTTAATTTATTTTTGAAACTATCTAGAACTTTTATATTTGCATACTTTACATGTCTGACATCTTTTTGTCTTGCACCAACAAATTCCTTTAATTCCCCATTTTCATCATATATGTTATCAGTTATAGAAGCATAAATTTCAACTGCTGTTTGAAATTCCTTTTTTTCTTCAAAGTGCTCTTTCTGATTTGGTGGTACCGGTGGTACTGGTGTATTTTTTTCTTCAAAATGTTCTTCTGGATTGTTTGGTGGTATTGGTAGCTTTTTATCATCATCTTCGGTTGGCTTTTTAGGTTCTGGTGCTGGATCAGCTGTTTCTCTATCTCTATTTTTATCTGTTAATCTTAGCCTTTCATCATCATCTGTCGATGAAATAGAATTTTTAGAGTTTCTATTCTTTTCTTTATCCGGAAGCCCTAATATGGGTTCTGCTGTTGGACCATTCAAGCGATATCTTCCAGCATATTTTGCTTCATAAAATTTTTGTAAATACTCCTCATACTCTTTATCTGTTTCGAAAGTTCCTCTTGTTCTTGGTCTATCACTTTCTGGAATTATTTCTACCGTTTTTTTATTCTTCTCTTCTTCTATTTTTTTATTTACTCCTATTAATTTATCAATATTGGCTAATTCTTGTTTTTCTTTTTCACTTAAATTATCTAGATGATTTTCAGAGTTCATTTGCTCTTTACTTGATAAAGTTTTTGCATATGAGTATATAGCATCTCTAACAGTATTTTTCTGAATTTTAGGTGCTTTTTTATCAATTATAGATAAAAATTCTTTATTTAGTTCTTCAGCAATATTTTTATTAGTTACTTTTTTTGATAGCAAGAAATTTTTTAAACTCTCATTAGCCTTTTTTATTTCATCATCAGAAGCTTGCTTAGTAGTTTTTTTTATAAAAACATCAACAATTTCTTCGGATGATAATAAGTTTGAATTTAATGATTGTTTATTTTCTTCTGAAAGCCCCTGGCTATTAATATCTAGTTTTTTTAGCACGATCTTATCATTATCAGATAATGCCGCACTGCCATCTTTATTTATTTCTTTATTTAATTTGTTAAAATATTCATCTGAATGTTCAGCAATTATCTTGTTAATATCCTGCTCATTATATTTATTTTTAAAGTTTTCATCAATTTCTTCAATTATTTTATTTAGAGCTGTTTCTATAATTTCATTATAAGATTCATTTGACTTATAATTATCAGCACCATACCCTATTCCTTTATCAACTTTAGCAGAAGCAACTGGTGGGTTTAAAAAAATAATATTTGGATTTTCATATTGAATTTCTTTAATAATCTTAAATATATCGCCACACTCTTTTTCACTACAGTAAATTACAACAGAATCAGAACGTTTTGAATCATAAGGTGGTACAGCTACTTTAAATTCAAATTTTAAGTTTGAATCATTTCTTTTTTTTAGTAATTCTTTTGCAAAAATCAAAAGATCATTGCCTTGTAAATTTATATAAAACTTATTGTTTATGTCATCATTTTTATATTTACTTACCTGATACCAATGATCATTTACCATTGGAATAAATTTTCCCATCGAACGTAATTCCTCCGAGAATTTTTTATACTCTTCTTGTGATATTTTCTCAGTTTTATTATCGACATTAACGAGATTATTGTATATTATGCTTCCATTTTTATGATATAAAGCAACCAATTTCTTCATACTTTCTAAATCTGTTAAAATATTAGGCATTCCTTGTAAAATCATACTTCGTACTTGATTTGAGCTAAGATTTTTTATTTTTTCAAAATTATATCTTTCTTCACTAGTGTTAAGTGAATTTAATTGTTCTTCATTTTCTATACTAGCAGCATTTTGTGACTTATTATAATTTGTCCTTTTTTCAGACTTTTGTAAATATTTTCTAACAGCTTCTAACCAAGAAATATCTATTTCAGTATTCTTTCCATTATTATTATCTGGATGATTTTCTTTGATAATATTTATAATCTTTTTACTAATTTCTTGTAACTCCATTTTCCCAGTATCTTCTCCTAAAATACTAGGAAGAATTTTGTTTAAATCAGATAAAATTATTTGGTGTTTTGTTTCAAGTAGATCCTTTTTTTTTACTTCTATTTCTTTTTTTATTTTTTCCATGTCTTTTTGTTCTGATATAAGTGCTTTAGAAGCTTTTTTTCCTTGCGCTCTCTTTATTTTTTCTGAAAGTTTTTCATACTCGGTTTGAAGCTGACTTAGTTTGGGAAAATTTTTTACATTGTTATTTTCTATATCTTTTATTTCTTTTATTTTATTTAAAACTTCATTTTTTTCATTATTAAACTGATTATTCATCACATACTCTCCCTTTTAATATTTTCTAATACTTCATTCACCATATTTATTTCTTCTTGCGTAGTCACTGGTTCAAGTGTCCCATTACCTGTTAAAAAATTTATAGATGATACAAAAATATTTTCTGCTCCATTGTAAGTTTGACTATGATCTGTATATCCCACATAAGTTCTACTATTATCATCACATTCAAATGTAAAAATAATATCACATTCAATTTTTGTTCCATCTTTTTGCATAATTACCTTGTCTTTTTCTTTATCTAAATAATTTAAACTACCACTCATAATATATTCATCCTCTCTACAATATAACCTTTTAGCACTGCCCTCGTATGCTATTATCTAAATAATATCAAAAAATCAATGACAAAGGTCAAAAATAACTATTAATTAACTTTTTTTGAAACAGATTTGTCAGTTTTTGTAAAAAAATGGTTCTTCGAATTCGGTGGACATAGAAAAAAGAATCTATTTTAGACTCTTTAGATAGTCTTCTAGATTCTCCTTAAATTCTTCTCGTTCTAATGCATAGTCAATATTTGCTTTTAGATAGCCAAATTTACTTCCAGTATCGTAATATGTTGCATCTAATTTACAAGCATAAAATGATTCTTTTGTCATTAATTCTTTCATTGCATCAGTAAATTGATATTCATTTCCTACTCCCTTAGATAAAGTTTCTAAAATTGGAAAAACAGTAGAATTTACTATATATCTGCCTAAACCAGCACAATTTGATGGTGCTTCTTCTACTTTTGGCTTTTCTATTATAGTATCTATCTCTCCAGTTTTTTCGTCTTTAAATTTTATAATACCATATCTAGATGTTAAACTTTTATCAACTTCTAAACAACCTATAACATTAGAATTAGTTTTTTCATATACATCAATTAATTGCTTTAGAGCTGGTTCACTTGATTTCATCAAATCGTCTCCATATAAAACTGCAAATGGATCATCACCTACAAATGTCTTAGCTAATTTAATAGCATGACCACTACCTTGAGGTTCTCCTTGTCTTATAAAATAAATATTTATATTGCTAGGCTTAGTATCTATAAATTCTAACTCCTTATATTTTTCTTTTTCTTCCAATCGCTTTGATAATTCATAATTTTGATCAAAGTAGTCTTCTATGACCTTTTTATATGGACTTGTTATTAATAAAATATCTGTTATACCAGATGCTATACACTCATCAATTATATATGATAATGTAGGTTTATCTACTATTGGTAGCATTTCTTTTGGAACAGATTTGGTTATAGGTAAAAACCTTGTTCCTAATCCTGCTACTGGGATTACAGCTTTTGTTATTTTTTTCATTTCTTCCTCCTAAAAAGTTATATATTTATTTGTTTTATAAATTCTATCATTAACCTTTATATATATTGAATAATCTCCTGATAATCCTGTATTGTTAATATAATTAATTCCTTTTTTTAGACTATAAACTTTTTTACCAAGAAATTTATCTAAAATTAAATACGAGTTTTTATCATCAAAATTTCCTTTTATTATTAATTTATCAGACTCTTTTTTTAGTTTGATATTATATTTACTATAATTTTTATCTTTGCTTTTATAATTTAGAAGTAAAATATTTTTGTTAGATGTTAATGTTTTTTTATTGTTTATAAATCTATTTCCTTTAGTTATTTCATAACTATCAAAATTATACATCTGAAGCAAGGCTTCATTTTCATTTTCTTGTGTAAATTGTTGGGATATTTTTGTGTCTTCTGAATTATAATCCATTTGGATAACTTTATTATCTTTGGATAGTATTATTTGATTTTTAGTATTATCAAACACTACTTTTTTGTAACTATCATCCAAATTTATTTTTCTCAATAACTCACCACTTTTTTTATCAATTTCTAACAAATTACTTGATAAAACTAGAATTGTTTTGTTAGTTTCAGCATAACTTCCTTTATAAGATGTACCTACGTCATATTCATTATATACTTTTCCTAACAAATCTATCTCTACTAATCCAGAACTATCATTATTATTTAACATTGTATCATTACTGAGTAAAAGGTGACCATTTGTAAGTCTCGAGATTTTTTTATTATATTTTTTAGTTAAATACCATCTTACTTCATTGTTATTATCAATAGCATATGTGTACTTATCTGTAGATATAAAATATAAATTATTAGTATTATTTTCTTTTGTTGCTACTTGTAAATCATTTGGCAATTTACTTGTCTTTATAGTAAACTTTTTTGTTTTATTACCACAAGTTATAATTATTTCGTTATTATAATCTGGATACAGCCCTAATACCGGTATATAATGAAATTTTGTTTTTTGAAATGTATTTTTATATGTAGAATTTTCATCTTTTCCTTTTACTACTATATTAGCTTCTTCCTCTGTTTTTGTTTCAAAAATTATGATTGCACTTAAAGGAGAAATATTATATGGATTTAATATAATATTAGGATTATCCAAAGTATAATTATAATAAGTTAAATAATCTTCTTCTTTTTCTTGTATTGTAATAATATCATCTATTTCATCTATTTTAGTATTTGCACTTACTACTTTATATCCAATTGTAGAGGACAGCAAAACTACTAAAATTAGAGAAGATATTATTATAATTTTTTTCATTATATCACTACTTCCCTATATAACGTAGATTAATTATACTATAAATTTATTTTTTTGTGAATATTTTTGGTAGTTTCTTTACATAATATATTTGAATGTTCGCAAAGTGTTCACTAAAAATCAATTCAATAATGATTGATTTTTTCTTTTTTTTATTTTATACTTGAGATGATGTTAAGAAAGGATATAAGTGATTATGGATATTTTTTGTAAGATTATTAATAACGAAATAGAAAGTAAGAAAATATATGAGGATGACATTGTTATAAGTATTTTGGATGTAAATCCTAGAAGTAATGGTCATTGTTTAATTATACCTAAAAAACATTATAAAGATATTGAAGATATTGATAATAATACTTTGCTACATATTTTTGAGGTTGCTAAAAAGATTAGTAAAATATTAGAAAAAAAATTAAATTGTGATGGTATTACTTTTGAACAAAATAATGGTATTGCTCAAGAAGTAAAACATTTTCATCTACATGTTATACCTAGATATAAATATGAAGATATTACGGATATAGATGAAGTGTATAATATATTAAAAAAGTAGATAACTTTAATAGCCTGTATTTCTAATATTGGCTTATTAGTAGTTTCTACTTTTTATTATTGATATAAATACTTTTAATATTTAACTTTCTCTTATGATATTTTTTTGAAGACTTAAATATTTCATCTTTTTTTGTTGGTGTATTATTAGAAGTGTTATTTTTTGGTGTATTATCTTTACAATTAATACTTTTATCACCATTTTTTTCTAGTTTTAGTAAAAATTTTCTAAATTTTTTCAAGTATTTCTTTATGTAAGGAATGTCATATTTTTCATAATTCCATGATTTTATAGTAGCAATGCAAATATAGAAAGATACAACAATTTTTAAAATACTTACTGACAAAGAAATTAATAATATTATTATTAGCGAACCACTTGCTAAGATGTTATAAATTTGGTTGAAATCTATTGGAACAGAGAAAAGTTTTAAAAATATATATACACCAATTGATATAATCGAAGTTCCTAAGTAAACAAAAATCCCTTGCGATGCATGATTTTTAATAAATTTATTTTCAGTTTCTATTAAATATATTAAAAAAGGAATTATCCATGCAAAATAACATATTGTAGGAATCCACATCAAAATTAAACCTCCTATATATGCTACTGCAGTTATTATATTAGCATTTATGCCTAATATTGTTGATTTAGATTTTTTCATGATAAAGACTCCTTTCGTTATTCAAGTTGATTATAATATAAATGGTAATTTTTTGCAATAATTAGATATAACAATTTACACTTTTTTTAGTACAATAATTGATTTTTAAGTAGTTGTAATATATAATTGGTTGTAGGAAAAATATGATTTATTGAAGGGTGATAAAAATGAAACTATATAATACTTTAAATAAAAAAATAGAAGAATTCATTCCTAATAAAGGTAAAGATGTAAAAATGTATACTTGTGGGCCTACCGTTTATCATTATGCTCATATAGGAAATTTAAGAACATATATTTCTGAAGATATATTGGAAAAAAGTCTTGTTTTCTTAGGATATAATGTTAAGAGAGTTATGAATATTACTGATGTTGGGCATATGGTTGGAGACGGTGATAATGGAGAAGATAAAATGCTGGTAGCTGCTAAGAGAGAACATAAATCCTCTATGGAAATTGCTAAATATTACACAGATTGTTTTAAAGATGATTGTAAAAAACTTAATATTAAGTGGCCTGAAATTGTTAGTCCTGCTACTGATAATATTGATGAATATATTAGAATTATTTCAAAGTTGCTTGATGATGGATTTGCTTATATTAGTGATGGAAATGTTTATTTTGACACAACTAAATATAGTGATTACTATAAATTATCTGGAAGAAATGCTGATGATTTAATGGTTGCAGTTAGAGAAGATATAAAAGAAGATACTTCTAAGAAAAATCCATTTGATTTTGGGTTGTGGTTTACTAATTCTAAGTTTAATAACCAAGAAATGCAATGGGATAGTCCTTGGGGGAGAGGGTATCCGGGTTGGCATATTGAATGCTCTGGAATTAGTTTAAAATATTTAGGAGAAAATTTAGATATACATTGTGGTGCAGAAGATGCTATATTTCCTCATCATACTAACGAAATTGCACAAAGTGAATGCTATTTAGGACATAAGTGGTGTAATTATTGGGTACATATGGGATTTTTAAATGATAAAAATGGAAAAATGAGTAAAAGTAATGGAGAATTTTTAACTGTCTCTTTATTAGAAGAAAAAGGGTATAATCCTTTAAGTTATAGATATTTATGCCTTAATTCTTATTATCATAATACACTTACATTTTCAGATGAGATATTAACAGGAGCCGAATCAGCTTATAAAAAATTAAAAAAGAAAACATTGTCTTTAAAAAAAGAAGGCCAACTAAATAAAGCAATTTATAATGAATATATTGACAAATTTAAAAATACTCTAGAAGATAATCTTAACACTTCTATGAGTATTACATTACTTTATGATTTGTTAAAAGATAAAAATATAAATGATTTCACAAAAAGAGAATTAGTTAAAAAATTTGATGAGGTTTTATCTCTTGATTTGCTTAAAAATAACAAGAAAACTGTTGATAAGGATACTTTACAATATATTAATCGTGAAATTAGCAAAAGAAATATTTATAAAAAGAATAAAGAATATGATAAAGCTGACGCTATTAGAAAAGAATTGGAAGGAAAAGGAATAATAATTAAAGATACTAGAGAAGGAACTACTTTTGAGATAATAGATTAGATATCTATGTTCTTTTAAATAGATTAATTTGGGAAATCGCATCTAAATTTTCGGCGTATTTTATTCTTTTAAAATTCTTAAAGAATAATAAACTATTTTTTCATAAAACTTTAAACTTGTATTAAATAAATTTATAACAAATCTTTTTACTAGTCCATCGAATTTCAAAGGACCAATATCCACAGAATTGTGGATATCTTTTTATTGAGTTGTTTCTGTTTTACTATCTTGTATCTCATTATTATCCACAGTAGTGGTTGAAGATGGTAAATTTTTGGTTTCTTCTTGTTCATTAGATGATGTTGAAGTTTCTGTAGTTGTTTGATTAGTTGGTATTTCTATATTTTGACTTTTTTCACTATTAGTTGTGGTAGTTGAGTTTTGGGTTGGATATTCTTTAGTATTATTTTGCTCTTTTGAGTAATTAGGCTGATATTTAGGTATTTTAATATTAGAAGTTGTTTTTTTATATTTATATTTTGTTGCTGTACAACTTGGAAGATTTATTGATAAGTTTGTTCTTTTATGAGTTTTAGAAAATTCTTGATCTGTTAAATTAAAATATGTATATGATATATAATTTTTATCATCCCAAGTTAAATCAACATTATAGTAATCATCATCTAATTTGATTATATTCCAAGCATGATCGCCATCAGAATATCCTGTACAATAAAATGTTGGTATTTCTAATTTAATCATAATATATTGAAAGGCTCTAGAATATCCAGCACATACTGTTTTTCCACTTACCAAAGCACTATATGCACTTTGATTTAACGAAGCAGTTTCATCATATTTAGCTAAATTTATTATTGAATCATGAACATATTTTTCTTTAGCATAATCATTTTTTAAATTTTTAGCTCCATTTATGATAGTATTGGCACTATTTTCAAATAACTCTTTAGATTGATTAATATTTTGGGCTGTCTCGTTAAATTTTAAAATAATTTGAGCACAATTCCCTTTACTAGTATATTTGTATGAATAGCTATTACTCAACCAAAATAACTCTGGATGGTCATTGTAAACAGATTCAAAAACTTTATTTATTTTGTTTTTAGATATTTCTGTAGTAGGAATAAAAGTTGTTGATAAACTGTTTGCGTTAGAATATATTTGTTTATAAATAGATTTTTCATTTTCTGATAAATAACTATAATATGGGTAGTATAAACTATCAAAACTATACTCCACACCAGTAATACCAGAGTCTTTTAGATGTTTTAGCTCACTATCAGTAATTAAATTACCTAAAGCTTTTATTTTAGTAAGACCAGTTTTATTAGAAAAATAACTGATGCTATTTAAAAATTTGTTTTTTATTTGATTTGGATTGTTAGTACATATTAATAATAAAAATGTTATTATTATTAAAAATGATGTTAATTTTCTTATTTTTTTCATTTAATCATCCTCTTATCTAAGATTATAAAATTTTAATTATAAATATTTCTTTTTTAGTATTATAGCATAATTTATAGAAAGATAAACATTTACCAAGACAAAAAAGGAGGATTTTATTCCTTCTTAATATTTTATTATTTAATAGCTGCTTTTATGAAGTTTTCAAAAAGTGGATGTGGTTTTGTAGGGCGAGATTTAAATTCTGGATGAAATTGACAGGCTACAAAAAATTTTTTAGTTGGTAATTCTACTATTTCAACTAAATTAGCAGGATTGTTTATTCCTGAAAATACCATTCCATTTTTTTCAAGTATTTCTCGATACTTGTTATTAAATTCATATCTATGTCTATGGCGTTCATAAATTTTTTCTTGATTATAAAACTTATATGCTAATGTATTGGGAACTAAGCTACATTCATAATTTCCTAGCCTTAAAGTTCCTCCCATATTTGTTATTGACTTTTGATCTTGCATTAAATCAATTATTGGCTCTTCACACATCTCATCAAACTCTGTTGAGGATGCTTTAGGGATTTGGCAGACATTTCTTGCAAATTCTATTACAGCTAACTGCATTCCTAGACACAATCCTAAATAAGGGATATCATGTGTTCTGGCGTAATTAATTGCAAGTATTTTTCCTTCTATTCCCCTATTACCAAATCCTCCTGGTACTATTATTCCTTTGGAATTTTTAAATATCTTTTCTAAGTTTGTTGATTGTTCTAACTTTTCAGAATCTATCCAATTTATTATTATTTTAGTGTTGTATTTATAGCCAGCATGTTTTAAGGCTTCTGTTACCGATATATAAGCATCATGAAGCTCTACATATTTTCCAACCAAAGATATTTCTACTTCATTTTTTAAGTTGTTGGTAATATTAACTAATTTTTTCCATTCCTTTAAATTACTTTTATTAAGTGATAAGTCAAATTGTTTTAGAACTATTTCATCCATTTTTTGTTCATAATAATTAATTGGTATTTGATATATGTTTTTTACATCTAAACTTTCTATTACATTTTCTTTAGGAATACTGCAATATAATGATAATTTACTTTTTTGATTTTCATTTAGGGGAATAGGACTTCTTGTTACAATAATATCTGGTTGTATACCCATTCCTCTTAGTTCTATCACACTATGTTGTGTTGGTTTAGTTTTTAATTCATAAGAACCATATATATAAGGAACTAATGTAGCATGAACAAATAAAGTATTCTTTTTACCCAATTCATTTCTTATTTGTCTTAGTGCCTCTATAAATGATTGTGATTCTATATCGCCTATTGTTCCTCCTATTTCAGTTATTACTATATCAGCTTTACTGGTATTAGCTGCTTCATATACTTTGTTTTTTATCTCATTTGTTATATGGGGAACAATTTGAACAGTTGCTCCTAAATAATCTCCTTTTCTTTCTTTGTCAATTACCGTTTTATAAATTTTACCAGTTGTTATGTTTGAAGTATAATTCAATTCTTCATCTATAAAACGTTCATAATGTCCTAAATCAAGATCTGTTTCTGTCCCATCAGCGGTCACAAAAACTTCGCCGTGTTGGTAAGGAGACATTGTTCCAGGATCAACATTTATATAAGGATCAAATTTTTGCATAAATACTTTATATCCTCTTGATTTCAATAATAAAGCCAAAGAGGATGCTGTTATTCCTTTTCCTAAACCAGAAACTACCCCTCCTGTTACAAATATATACTTTGTCATAAAAAAACACCTCTACTTCCAAGAGAACCAGCGGCTCTATTTTAGTATAGCAAAGATATAATTGTTTGTAAATTATTTTGAACTACAAATTGTATTAGAATAGAAATTT
>CAKPER010000011.1 GCA_934149245.1 uncultured Bacilli bacterium
ATTAAATAAGATAATATTTCATTTAAATCAAAATGAAATTGGTATTTCTCTTGAATATTGTTACAAGTATTATCTAATCCTAATTGATAATATAGTTTTTTAATGAATAAATAGCCAATATTATATTGTCTTTTAATTCCTGACGCAATTCTTTTATTTGGATTAAATTCTTTTTTTATAAGTTCTTCTTTATCTTTAGTATTTAACTCCTCAATATATTCTTTAATTTTTAAAATTGTGTTTTCTTTTCCAAATCTTTCTTCAACCTTTGATTGATTTCCTAATATTTCAACAGTTCTTGTTGTTCTTTTTCCACTAATAGTAGTGTAATCTTCAATTATTGAATAATATGATTGTTTTAATTTTCTTCTTATACTTAATCTCATGTTATCACCTTTGATATAGGTATTATATCACATCTACGAAAGTCTACGCAATAAAGTTAACGAAGAAAAACTAGGTTCTATAATACCTAGAGAGGATTTTTTTAATTAAAACTGTCAAACTCGGGAATATAATATTATTTATTTGGATTAATTTGGCTGTTTTTCTTAAAAAAACTAAATAAATAAAACGAATTTTCAGTATTATAATAAAGAAAATTCTATTGACATAGAAATTTGTTTAATATATAATTAGTATGTATGGTGGAAGGCCATAATTGTTATGTTTGCTTGTAATTGAGGCAAATTTTGTCTGATTTTGTCTAATGTTACTAGTATATAGTTTAGGAGATAGATAATATGAAAAAAATATATACAAGTATAGATATTGGCTCTTATTCTATAAAAATTATAGTTGGAGAATATTTTGATAACAAACTTCATATTTTAGCGTCTACTTGTGTGTGTTCGGAAGGACTAAAAAAGGGATTGATAGTTAATCCCGAGCAAGTAGTGAAAACATTAGAAAATGCTATTAAAGAAATAAATGAAAAATTAGGTGTAGATATAAAAAAAGTTATTGTCAATGTTCCAGATTATAACGCTAGTTTTCGTGATGTATCAGGCAGTGTTGAGATTAAAAATGATTCAGGTGTTATTACAAGTGAAGATATTAGCAGAGTTATAAAAGATTCTGTATATAATAAGTTAGCATCAGGTTATGAAGTAGTAACGGTTGTTCCTTATAATTATGTTATAGATGGCAAAATAGAAACGAGTAAACCATTAGGTAAAAATGGACAAAAACTAGAAATAAAAGGTATAATGATATCAACACCAAAGAAAAATATTTACTCTGTTTTAAATGTTGTTGAAGCTTCTGGCTTGGAGGTTGTAGATATAACTATTTCTGGTTTAGCAGATTATTATGAAGTAAGAACAGATGCTATAGATGGAAAGACAGGGGCAATTATAAATATAGGACATGAGACAACGACAATAAGTATTTTTGAATCAGGCAATATATATAATAATGAGACATTACAGATTGGCGGCATAAATATAGAAAAAGATATTTCTTATGTATTTGGACTTAGTAAAATGGACGGTAGAACTTTAAAAGAAAAATTTGCTAGTAGTCATAAAAGATTTTGTCAGTTGAATGAGATTTATGAGGTAAAAAATACGATTGGTGAGATAGTAAAGTTAAATCAATTAGAAGTGTCTGAAGTTACTATGAGTAGAATGATTGAAATAATGAATTTAGCTAAAAAGCAAATAAGAAATTTAACAGATGAGGATATTGAATATATAATTTTAACAGGTGGACTTACAGAAATAAAATCATTTAAAAATATAGCATATGAAATATTTGGTAAGGATGTAGTGATATATAATGTAACTACAATAGGGGCTAGAGATAATAAGTATACAACAGCAATAGGTATGATAAAATATTTCATTTATAAAATGGAATCACGTGGAAGAGAGTTTTCTATGTTTAGTTTAGAAGATGAGATGGCACTTGTGAATCCGTCTAATAGAAAATCAAAAAAAGATAATATGGTTAATAAAATTTTTGGAAGTTTCGTAGTGGGTAAGGAGGATAAATGATGGATAATATGTTAGGTTTAGAAATGGATCAATTAGCAAAAATAAAAGTAATAGGTGTTGGTGGTGGCGGTTGCAATGCAATAAACCGTATGATTTCATGTGGATTAAAGGGTGTAGATTTTATTGTTGCCAATACTGACGTTCAAGCCTTAAATAAGTCATTAGCAGAAACAAAGTTGCAAATTGGAGGAGAACTTACTGATGGGTTAGGAGCAGGAGCTAATCCTGAGATTGGAAGAGAGGCTGCTTTAGAGAGTAAGGCAGCAATTGAAGACGCCCTAAAGGGAGCAGATATGGTCTTTATAACCTGCGGAATGGGTGGCGGAACTGGTACAGGTGCTGCTCCAGTAGTTGCTGAGATAGCTCAAGATTTAGGAGCTTTAACAGTTGGAATTGTTACAAAGCCATTCAGTTTTGAAGGAAAGAAAAGAATGGAACAGGCAGTAGCAGGTTTAGATGAACTAAAAAAACATGTTGATACAATTATTGTAATTCCAAATGATAGACTAAGAGAATTAATTGATAAGACAACACCTATGTTGGAAGCCTTTAGAGAAGTAGATAATGTTTTACATAGAGGTGTACAGTCAATCTCTGATTTAATAGCAGTAGCAGGTTTAGTAAATCTTGATTTTGCTGATGTAAAAGCTGTTATGAAAGATAGAGGTAATGCTCTAATAGGAATTGGTGTAGGCTCTGGTGATGGAAGAGCTGTTGAAGCTGCAAAACAAGCTGTATCAAGTCCACTATTAGAAACTTCAATAGATGGTGCTACAGATGCAATCATAAATGTAACAGGTGGTTCTTCATTAACTTTATTTGAAGTAGAAGAGGCAGCAGAGATTATTAGAAGTGCTGCTAATACAGATATAAATACAATTTTTGGTGCTGTTATAAATGAAAATTTGAATGATGAGGTAATTGTAACAGTAATAGCTACTGGATTTGAACAACCTAGCGAACCATTATATCATAGTATTAATTCTGGGGAAAGAGAAAATTTGTATAAGGATAATGAACCAGATGATATAGACAGTGATTTTGATGTTCCACCATTTTTAAGAGATCGTGATAATTATTAATAAAAAGAAAGAAAATGGAAAATTCTTTCTTTTTTGTCGTATAAATTTGTCTATAAAGTGTAAAATTATCTTGATTTTTCATAACTATTATATTATAGTAAAAGTATGATATGAGGAGTGTGATAGAATGATTTATCCATCAATTGATAAGATATTGAGTATGATTGATTCAAAATATGCTTTAGTGTATGTTGTTTCAAAGAGAAGTAAAGAAATGCTTAGAACTCATCACTATCAAATGGACGAAAAGGATTATAAATCTAGTAAACCAATAGGTCGTGCCCTAGAGGAAGTATATGAAAATCTAATTCATATAAAAAGAGGATAATCCTATGAACAACAAGGGATTTACATTGATAGAAGTTTTAGCATCACTAGTAATATTTACTATAGCTAGTTTAGTTATTTCTAGATTTGTTGGAAATACATTAGCAATTAGTAAAAAAGATTCTTACAATTTGATGAAGAATAATATTATATCGACATCAGAGGATTTTTTGAAAGAATGTGATGCTAAAACAATTAATTGTAATTTATCTTGGAAAGATAATAGAACAACATTTTCAGCAGAGTTACTAGAGGTTAGTGGCTATTTTAAAAATTTGAAAAGTCCAATTGACAATAAGTATTTAGGGAAATGTTTGAAAATAGATGCTGTTAAAGATAATGGCACATATCATATAAGTTTAATTGATAATTGTTATTAATATGGATAATAAGGATATGGGTATGGTCTAGGATAAGGTTGATAATAAGGTCTAGGATAGAAAGCAGGAGCTAGTAGTCCACCGGTGATACCACCTAAAACAAAAGGAACAGCAAATCCTCCACCTACAAATCTGTTATTACCATATGGTCTCCTACCGTAAAAATTTTGATTATACATAATTATCTCCTTTCATTTGTATTATATAAAAAAGTTAAAAAAAGTTTAATTAAACTATTTTATTTTAAATATTTTTTTGTTATAATATGGTAAGAGTAGGTGTATATATGCAAACACAAAGAAAAATTTTGTTTCTTACTTTAATCTTAATAATTATAACGGGATGTACCAAAATAGAGAAGAATGATACCAACTATGTTAATTATGTAGTATCCTGCTTAAATAATAAATCAATTACTAATGATGTTGCTATAGGTTATAAGTATTATTTACCAAGGGGTGTAGAAAAAATAAAGGACTATGACTATAATCAAAAGTTTTTGGTAGATAATACTTATTTATATATGTATGTAGATATTAATAGTTATTATTATAAAAGTAAATTGAAAAGTGATGATAAGAATAGTTATTATTTTCAAAAGGTAAGTTATGATGGAAAGAATGGTTATATAAAAATAATCAAAGAAAAAGATAATCAATATTTAGTTAAGTTGATTTATAACTATGCTAAGATGGAGTTTTGTTGTAATGATGCTAATTTGAATAAGTTAATTACCACATCATCAATAATTTTAAATAGTATAACTTATAATAGAGTGGTGATTGAAAAAGTTTTAGATGAAAGTCTTGCTTCCTCTAGAGAATTTACATATGAATTTAAAAAACCAACAGATGCCAGTGATGATTTCTCTCAGTATTTAGAAGAATATGTTAAGGATGATGATAGCAAGCAGGAAAAGTTGCCAGATGAATAACATAAGAAAGAGGTGCTTATTTAATGGGATTAATGGATAAGTTTAAGAATTTATTTACCGATGAAGAATATGAAGAAGAGGAAATAGAAGAACCTGTGAAAATAAAAGAAATCAAAAAAGAAAAAAAAGAAGAGAACAAGTTGCCAACTTTTATGCGTGAGAAAATTGAAAAGGAAGAAAAAGAACCTCAACAAAAATCTTTGCATCAAGAGGCATCTAATATTTCAGATTTTTCCATAAATAAAGATATAATAAATGATTCAATAATGGATTCGGTTAATATGAATGAGAATGCAAGTAATGAAAGTCATAATGTAGAGAATAATGTTCAAAAGCCGGTTGAACAAAATAAGAAGTTTAAATTTCCAATTGCATTTGAAGATAGTGATTTTACAGATATAAGTAGAGTAAGTAGACAAGCTAGGAATAAAAAAGTCCCTTCTAAGATAGAGCGAGAGCATGAGGTAAGTCCAGCAAAACCAAAGCAGGTTACTAAACCATTAAAAAAAGAACCAAAAGTGTCAGAACTTTATAAGGAAAAAAAGCCTAAAAAAGAAAAAGAAGAGAAAAAATTTAAGGCAACGCCAATTATATCTCCAATATATGGAGTTCTAGATAAAAATTATAAAAAAGAAGAGCTTGAACCTAATTCTGGAGATAATTATGAATTACAAAGGCCATCAAAAAATGTTGATTTTGATAGTGTAAGAAAAAAAGCTTACGGTAGTTTAGTTGAAGATATAAAAAATAATATGATGTGTCAAAATTGTGAATATTTAAAAAAAGCTAAAGCATGTAAAAAAGAAATTTCAGAAGATAATTTGATGTATGAGGCGTTGTGTGAAAGAAACACTGAAACTTTCGAAGAGGATATTAAAGAAATACCTGAGAGAGAAGTAAAGGATGTAACACTTGATGAAGCTACTGAAAATTATTTCGATTATGGGGTTGAGTATGAAAAAGCAACACCTCCTAAAGATGAAGTTTCAGATAATGTCAAAATATTGAACCATGATTATCAAGATGTATCAACACCACCAAAGAAAAACAATACTATCCCACCAGTAAAGAGTAGTATAAATTTATTATCTACTTTAAAAAAGAGTATGGGAGATGAAGAGACAAATTCATCTAGTACTGATGGGGATACAAATAAAAAAAATTTAGAATTAACAGATGACTTATTTAATTTAATTGATTCAATGTATGATGAAGGGAAAGATGATAAATGATAGATATTAATAGTTTTTTGATATTAGTAGTTTGCATATTGAGTTCTATATTACTTGTTGTATTAATAGTATTAGGTATAAAGTTAATTGGTACTGTTAGTAAGGTTGATAGAATATTGGATGAGTTAGAATTGAAGGTAAGAAGTTTTGATAAGATGTTTAGTGTTGTAGATAGTATTACTGATAGTATGGCTGTTGTTAGTGATAAGATAGTTGATAGTATTGTATATTTAATAAGAAAAATATTTAGTGGTAGAAAAAGAAAGGAAGAAGAAAATTATGGCCAAGAATAAAGGATTAGGAAAAATATTATTAGGAATGGGAATAGGAGCTGGTTTAGGAGTTTTACTTGCACCAAAATCTGGAGATGAAACAAGAAAAGAATTAAAAAAAGAAATAAATAAATTTATTGATAGTATTAAAGATATAGATATGAATGAAGTAAAAGATGAATTTTTGAACAAGATTGAAGATATTAGAAATGAATTAGATGATTTAGATAAAGAAAAAGTATTAAAAATAGCAAAAGAAAAGGGAAATGATTTAAAGAATAAAGCTGATGAATTAGTTGAACTTGCTAAAGAAAAAGGAACACCTGTAATAGAGGCATCAGCAGATGCTGTTAGACAAAAAGCTATTTCAGCAACAAAATCAGTTTTAGCAAAATTAGAAGAAAAATAATTGACAAGAGATAAAAATAGATATATTATATATTTATATATAAAAAGCGAAGATATGTTATGGTAAAGCATGGAGCTATATATTAAGAGGGATTCTATATGAATAAATAAGGTGGAACCGCGGGTTTATTACTCGTCCTTATAATTAGAATTCCTCTTTTTATATTTTAGGAGGAAAAAATGGAAAAATTAACAATGGAACAATTAGTAAATTATTGTAAGCAATATGGATTTATTTATCAAGGTAGTGATATATATGGTGGACTTGCAAATACATGGGATTATGGTCCTTTGGGTAGTAGATTAAAGAATAATATTAAGGATGCTTGGAGAAAGAGATTTATTCAAGAGAATAAAAATAGTTATGAAATAGACGCAGATATTTTGATGCATCCTAGAGTTTGGGAAGCTTCTGGACATACTAGTAGTTTCTCTGATCCGTTAATAGACTGTCGTGGATGTAAAAGTAGATTTAGAGCAGATAAATTAATCGAAGAAAATACAGATGAGATTAATCCTGATACTTTGACAGATAAGGAAATGGTTGAGTATATAAAAGAACATAATTTTAAATGCCCTAAGTGTGGTAAGTGTGATTTTACGGATATAAGAGAATTTAACTTAATGTTTGAAACTCATAGAGGTGTAATAAAAGATGATACATCAGGACTAGTTTATTTAAGACCTGAAACAGCTCAAGGAGAATTTGTAAATTTCTTAAATGTTCAAAGAACAATGAGAGCAAAGATACCATTTGGAATTGGACAAATAGGAAAAGCTTTTAGAAATGAAATAACTCCTGGAAACTTTACTTTTAGGACTATAGAATTTGAACAGATGGAACATCAATTGTTCTGTAAAGAGGGAACGGACTCTGGCTTTTATAAATTCTATAAAGAATACGCTATGAACTTTTTAAAGGATCTTGGAATGGATACAGATAAATTAAGATATAAGGATCATGAAAAATTAGCCCATTATGCAAAAGAGGCTTGTGATATTGAATATCTTTATCCAATGGGATGGGGAGAAGTATGGGGAACTCATAATAGAACAAATTATGATTTGTCTCGTCACCAAGAGTATTCTGGTAAAAGTATGGAATATACTGATCCTGAGGATAATAGTAAATATGTGCCTTATGTTGTAGAATCTAGTGTAGGTTGTGATAGATTAACTTTAGCTATATTATGTAATGCTTATGATGAAGAGCTATTAGAAGATGGAACAACTAGAGAGATAATGCATTTTTTACCTTTAATTGCACCATATAAAGTGGCTATCTTACCATTAGTAAAAAAATATCATTCCGAATATGCTAGAGAATTAAAGGAAACATTATCTAAAAATTTTATGTGTATGTATGATGAATCTGGTAGTATTGGTAAGAGGTATAGAAGAGAAGATGCAATTGGAACTCCATTCTGTATTACTGTAGATGATGAGACTTTAAATAATAATATAGTAACAATAAGAAATAGAGATACTATGGAACAGGAAAAAATTAATGTTGATGAAATAGAAAATTATATATCTTCTAGAATAAAATTTTAATTTAATTGGTTGTTATGTTGATAGAAAGAATTGGATAAGTCGATACTAAAATGTGTTGACTTTTTTCTATTGAAAGCTTTATTTTTTGATATTTTAAAACGCTAAAAATTATTTAGTTAAATTTTTTATCAATTGTTATAAAGTGATTGACAAAAACTTTATCTTCATTTAATATATTAACTCGAGTAGGAGGTATAGTTGTGAGAGAAGTAAAGAAATGGGATGCTCTAGATAAATTAGGCTTAACCAGTGAGGTTATAAAAAAGTTAAATAATATTAACATTTGTAAGGTTTCAGATTTAGTTTACTTGACTAAAAGCGAACTTAAAAAAATGGTTAAGGAATATATAGGACCTAAATTATCTGATGAAGAGGCTACGTTATTATATTTTGATATAGTAGACAAAGTTAGTGCTAGCGGTTATGGTTTTAGTACTTTTGAGAAAAGAAAGCAAGCTAATAGAAATCATAATAGAAAAGGGCAGAAGAATAATCACTATATAGCTAATAAGGGTAATAAGAAAGTAAAGACAAGAAGAAGATATAGATAAAGAGCTTTAATAGTTCTTTATTTTATTATATCTAAATCAATTTTATTATTAATATTTTTTAAAATATTATCTATTTTTCTTTTTACATTATTATTATATTTATTGCTAGTTTCAATTTTGAAACTAATTTCGATTAATTTACAATAAATCAGTCTATCTCTAGTTTTTTTGTATTCTTTGGCATAGATATTAAATAGTTCATAGTAGGCAAGTTCAATATTATTTTGAGCAGCAATTTCAAAATAATTACGAGCTATATGTATATTTTTTTCAATTTCTAGATATCCATCTAGGTAGTAATATTTAGCAAGATTATAGAATGCATAGTGACAACATATTCTTCTTTCACCTTTAATAGCTTTGTTATAGTATTCAAAGGCTTTAATTTTATCTTGTTTTACAAAAATACCTAATCTGTAAAATTCAGCAACTTTATTACAAGCCCAACTCTCTTCTAAATTAGCACTTTTTAAATAATATTCAAAAGCTTTTTTCATATCTTTATTGTCTTCAAATATTTTTCCCAAATTGTTATATGCATAGGGATATTCATAATTTGCTGCTTTCATAAATTGATTGATAGCCTTATCTTTATCTTTTTTGACATATATTCCATTTAGATACATATTTCCTAAAGTATTTATAGCAGCAATGCTACCTAATTCAATGGCTTTTAAAATGTATTCAAAAGCAGTACTCATTTCTTTTTTAGAAAATTTTCCAATGAGACCTTTGATATACATATTGGCAATCATATAATAAGCTGTTGGATGATTGACTAGTCTAGCTTTTTCAAAGTATTTATAGCTGATATTATATCTTGGAGTACCTGTAGTAGTTCCGATATATTCGTTGATGGCAATTTCTAGGCAAGCATAAACATTCCCATTATCAGCCATTTTTTTTAAAGTATAATGATAATTAATTCCCTCTCTAAATTTTAAGGTTAAATATTCTTCTAATTCACTTACTGATATTAGTGTATTCTCTAGTAAATTCTCAATTTTTAAGCGCTTAATATTATCTTCATATAAAGGTTGTTTTTTTTCTAGGATAATATAAAATAATATTTCACATATAGTTTCATATAAATTATTGCTGTCAATAAAACTTTTTAAGTTATTTATTAGGCTTAGAGATACATCTTTATCATTTTTACTAATATTATATAATTTTAAGACTATGTTTTTTAAGTTAGTGTTGTTATTAATAAGATTTAGAGAACTAGTAATAGTGGTATTGTAGTATATCTTGCCATCAATAATAGAAATTAAATTTATAATATTAGGAATTAGACAGTATTTGTTTTTTTGATATTGATTGTTATATTTAATAAATATTTCTTTGTAGCTGTTATTTATTGCTCTACAGCCAATACAATAGTTATTGACTGTAGTATCATTAATGCTATCAATATTGAATATTGTGCAAAATATTTCAGATTGTAGGGCAGAAGTTTTGTTAATGGTATTTTCTTTTATAATTCTAGATAAATTCCCCCATGATAAATGGTTATCGTTATTATTCATGCGAATATATTTTTTCATATTAGATCACTTCCAATTATATTATACATTATATTGTGGATTTGACAAAGAATTACTGATTATGGTGTGGATGTTTATCTATTCTTTTTATGATAAATAAATAATATAATATAACTAGAAGGAGAGATTTTATATGAGGAAGTTTATAGAAAATTATAAAACAACTTTATTATTGTTATTATCAATGATAATAGGAGTTATAGTAGGGCTTACTTTAAAAAATGACGCTAAAGTATTAAGTCCATTTGGAAATATTTTTATAAATATGCTTTATATTAGTATTGTTCCGTTGATTTTTTTGACTATTACTAGTTCTATTGCTAAAATGACTAGTGTTAAGAGAATGGGAAAGATTATGGTAACAATAATTATAACTTTTATTGTTACATCACTTGTAGCTGTCTTTGTTGGAATAGCTGCTACTTATAATACTAATCTTATAGATAAAAAAGATATTAATAAAATTAAAATAAGTGAAAAGGTAGATAAAAAACAAGAAGATATGACAATTTTAGAGAGAACTGTTTCTGTTCTTACTGTTGATGATTTTGTAAGTTTATTATCTAAAGATAATATAATTGCTATTTTGGTAGTATCTATTTTAGTTGGAATAGCAATAAATATATCTGGAAAAAGTGCAGAACCTGTAGTTAGACTTTTGGATTCTATGAATATAGTACTTATGAATTTTATTAAATTGATAATGTATTATGCTCCTATCGGTTTGGGCTGTTATTTTGCAGTATTAGTAGGAGAGATAGGTTCAAGTATTGCGATAGGTTTTCTGAAAACGTTTGTTATTTATATAATAGTTGCGTTGATTTATTATTTTGTTGTGTATACAATTTATGCTTATTTAGCTGGTGGAAGGAAGGGAGTTAAGTTATTTTGGAGAAATATTGCTCCAACAACTTTGACTTCACTTGCTACTTGTTCTTCATCAGCAACAATACCTGTAAATATAGAAAGTGCTAAAAAAATTGGAGTGCCTTCAGATATAGCAGAAACTATTATTCCTTTAGGAACTAGTTTTCATAAAGATGGTTCTATTATAGGTAGTGTTTTTAAAATAATGTTTTTAGTATGTTTATTTAACACAGATGTAGCAGGAATAAATGGCATATTAAAAGTTACAGGAGTTGCTTTAATTGCTAATTTGCTAGTAACAGCAGTACCTATAGGTGGTGGAACTATTTCTGAGGCTATGATTATAAGCCTTATGGGATATAATATGAGTGCTTTGCCTATTTTAACAATAATTGCAACAATTATAGATTCTCCAGCTACTATGCTAAATGTTGTAGGAGATACATCTTCATCTATGATAGTAGCAAGAGTTGTAGATGGTAAGAATTGGTTGAATAATTCAAAAGAGAAGAAAACTAAGGAAAAGAAAAAGTAGAATATGAATTTAAAAGAAAAAGTTATAGAGATTTTTGGGAGCCTAAATTTTTGCTCCCTTACTTATATTATTGGCTATTCGTTCTCGATTTCCTTTTAATTTTGAAAAAAAATAAAAAAATTAAGCAATTTATTAGTAAACTTCTTTTGCTTACTAATTTAGTTGCTTAATTTTTTTCCGATGTAATCGATAATATCTTTCGTTCCTACTAATCTATCAAGCCATTTATCACTTAAAGTTTCAATGCAAATAATACCTTTATCGTAACTAGCATGAATAAAACTTTTGTTTCCAATATAGATACCAGCATCCCCTGGATATTTATTAGCTGATGAGACATTATTATCATTTAATGATTTAGTGTGAAAAAAGACTATATCACCTAGTGCAATACTTTCTATGTATTTAGATTTTTTATCATCATTTTCTAAAAAAGATGTAAGTTTTCCAATAGAACTTGTTAATATTTTAGACGTATCATCACTTCCATATCCATCTTTAATAATATCTATATCAAATAAAGCTTTATAAATATACCATACAAGAGAACCTTCATCAAATTCATGAGGACCTTTAGCACCCCAAATATATTTTTTATTTAAAAAAGTATAGGCATATTCAACTATATTATATCTAAAAAAATCAGTATTAATAATATCACCCATTAATATATATGCTTAAGATTTAGAAATATATTAATAATAAATAACTTTAATTTTCATATATTTAAATATGAAGATAGAAGAATTTTTTAAAGGTATATTAATTGGAATAGCAAAAATTATTCCAGGTCTTAGTGGTTCTATATTGATGATTAGTTTTAATTTATATGATAGGGCTATAAATGCTATTACTAATTTTTTTTCTAACATTAAGGATAATTTTCTATTTTTGGCTAATTTAACTTTAGGAATAGTAATAGGAATATCGTTTTTTAGTAATATTTTATCATATTTTATAACTAATTATTATACATATACAACATCATTATTTATAGGCTTAATATTAGGAGGTGTTCCTTTAATTAGGCAAAGTAGAAGTAAAACACCTAAGGGAGTGTTCCTATCAATTTTCTTTTTCCTTTCAATGACTATTATAGCTACTTCTAGTGTAAATACTAATTATATTATAAGAAATAACTTTTTTGATTATATAATATTCTTTGGAGCAGGAGTTTTAGAGGCTATTGGAACAATAATTCCTGGTATTAGTTCTACAGCACTTTTAATGCTAATAGGTATATATAATACTTATTTAAATATTTTAAGTCATCTTTTTAATGTTAATTATTTAATTTCTAATTTAAGATTTATAATTCCTTTTTCTTTAGGAATGTTTATTAGTGTAATAATACTTTCTATTTTAATAGATTATTTATTTAAAAATTATCGTAATTTAACCTTTTCGTCTATCTTAGGAATAAGTTTATCAGCAACATTTATCTTAATTTTAAGAGTGGTTAATAGTTTATCTAGCATAAGTGAAATATTTTTTTCTTTAATACTTTTAGTTTGTGGCTATATAATAACAAAAAAAATATAAATAATTATTTTTATTTTCTAAATAATTTCTTTATATTTCTTTTTTTATAGCTAATATATTTTGATAAGTCTACATTTGGAAAAGCTTTAATGACACGTCTTTGCCAAATATTAATATTAAATTTATTATCACCAATTTTACCATTAATTAAATCACGAGCTAGATTTCTAAGTTCTTGGGTAGAATCTTTTTTTATTTCTATATTACTTAAGCTAGCCTTTAATTTATTAATTATTTTGAAAGATAGAATCGCATCTGTAATATATATTATAAAGAATAAACCTGTAAGATAGTTAAGTATGGTTACATTTATACTATTTATAAATATACTAACTAAAGGTTGGATAATATATATAATGAATAGACCACCTAGTCCAAATAATACAGTATTTTCACCACATATTCGGCCATTTAAATTAAATTTTCTTTCACTGTAATCCCACCATCTAGCTTTAAATAATTTTTCCATAATATAACTAGTAAAATATTCTAAGACACTACATATAAACATCCCTAAGATAAAAGTAGTAATAATATCATTTTTATATCTTTCTAGATAGAAAACGATAATAACAGAACCAAAACCATATATGGGGCAATATGGCCCAATTAAAAATCCTCTATTGACAAAACGTTTTTGTTCAATACTAACTAAAGTAGATTCCATACACCATCCTAAAAATGAATATATAAAAAATAATAAAAAATAATAGAATATTTTATTCACTACTATCAACCTCCAACTACCAAATAAGTATAGCATTAAATATTAATTAAGACAATAATCATGTTTGTTAATTATCACTAATTTTTATAAAAGTATGCTATCATATATTATGAAATATAAAGGTAAAGGGAGGATATATGAGAGGTAAATTAATAGTAGTAGAAGGAACAGATTGTTCTGGTAAGGAAACTCAAACATTACTTTTAGAAAAAAGATTAAATGATTTAAATATTAAAAGTAAGAGGTTATCATTTCCTATGTATGATAGTCCAACAGGACAGATAATAGCAACCTGTTACTTAGGAAAAGAAGAATATTGTGATTATTATTTTAAAGGTGATATAAAGGGTTTATTTAAAGAAGGGGCTGCTAATGTAGATTATTTAACTTCTTCATTATATTATGCTGCTGATAGAAGATATAATAGTAAGAAGATAAATGAATTATTAGATAGTGGAGTTAATGTAATATTAGATAGGTATACATATTCTAATTTAGCCCATCAGGGAGGAAAGATAAAAGATAAAGAAGAAAGAGAAACTTATTTTAAAAAGATAGAAACACTAGAATTTGATATTTTAGAAATACCTAGACCTGATAAAGTAATATTTTTATATGTTCCATATGAACTTGCTAGTATTTTAAAGAAAAATAGGGGAGATAATTTAGATCAGCTTGAAACTAATAAGGAACATTTAATTAATGCTGAGAGAACTTATTTTGAGCTTGCTGATAAATATAATTTTGATATTATTAATTGTTCTTTAAATAATAAGATGAGGAGTATTAATAGTATTAATGAAGAATTGTACTCTAAAGTAGAGTTTTTACTTACAAAAAAGATATAATACACTTTGTGTAAACTTAAATGTAAATTGATTTTTAAAATTTTGTCAAAAAGGTATTGATTTTTAAAATCTTATTTGCTATACTTAGTACAGTAAGGAGGATAGAATAAGAAATGAAAGAAAATAATAAAAATAATGGAAGGGGAATATTTTACGGTGTAATAGGTGTTGCTACACTTGTAGTTGCTATTATTGGTGCAACATTTGCATACTTTACAGCAAGTGCTACAGCAGTAAATAATATTACTGGTAATATGGCAACAATCTCTATGGATTTATCTGTAGAAAAGGTAATAGACCCAGGTAAAACTACTGGTATGATACCTATGTCAAATAGTATGGTTGAAACAGCTATAAGTGGAAAGCAAACAGGTACTGGTGCAACAACTAAAAATAATAATACTTGTGTAGATGACAACGGAAACGCCGTATGTCAAATATATAAAGTAACTATTACTAATAAGTCATCTGCGACAATGTTTACAGATGGATATGTAGCATTAACAGGTGGCTCTGGAGCAGCTGCTGATATTACATCAGATACTGCAAAATTAAATAAAACTACAATGAGATGGGCACAAGTATTTAAAGCAACTAGTCAACCAGAGTCTGGTGCTACAAGTGAAACAGACGATAAATATAGATATTCTACTGCTGGTACACAGGTATTAGGAAAAGGCAGTGGTGAAAGCAAAAGTATTGATTCATTAGATGCTAATAAAGCAGATGATACAACAGGACATAATACTGCTAATATCATTACAACTAATACAGGAGATGTTTTAGCTGATCTTGCTATCAGTGGTAATACTTATAAAACTGTAAATAAGAACTTTATAAGAATAAGCGATCACGAGAAAGCATCTGACACTGGTCTTCTTAGTACTAATTTTGTTAGATCTAAAGATATAACTTCTACTTTAGTATTGAGTCAACAGTTACAACCATCTACAGACACAACATATTCTAAGGCTACATATTATTTTGTTGTATGGTTAAGTGAAACTGGAACTAACCAGAATCCAAATAAAGACGCTACTACTGGTGATGGTGCCGTTGCAACACAAGCTAATAATTTCTTTAATGGAGTTGTAGCATTCGTTTCTGCACAAGGTAGTGAGGTTACTGCAACATTTAGTGGATATACTGCTGTAGCTTCAGAAGGTAAGAATGCGTAATAATCTTAAAATTAAGAGTTCACCAAATGGTGGGCTTTTTAAGTGGTTCTGTATGGTACGATGATGTGGAAAACGGTTCTTCGAATTTCGGTGGACCTAGAAAAAATGGCTCTACACGAATGAGTGGGAACTAAAATGACAATGCTCGTCACGAATTGGTGGGAATTTTTGCAAGAAAACAACAATTTTTAGTGGGAATTTTACTAATAAAGCAACACGAATGAGTGGGAATTGACGATATTAAAAACAGATGTCAAAATGGCATCTGTTTTTTATTACATATGAACTATTATATAATTAAGTTGTGAAATAATTAAAATAGTTCCATATGTATCTTTAATTATCATATTTTACACAAAATATATAGCTTTTTAATTATTTTTATATAATTTTTTATAAAATATATATTATTCATTAAGAGTATCTTCATCACTAGTAGTATCAGTAGTAGTGGTTATTGATGTTGATGTATCAGTAGTAGTTGTAGTAGTAGTTTTGGTAGTGTTACCATTTGATACATATAAAGTTAATGTTGTTGATTTAGTAATGGTATTGGTAGTTGGGCTTTGTTTAATAATAATTCCTTTATCTTTATTAGAATCCATACTAACTATTTCATATTTTATATCTTTTTTATTTAAGATACTTTTAATATCATTAATATTTTTACCAACGTAGTTATCTAGAGTAATTTTAGTAGTGGTAGTGGTATCTTTAGTTGAAGAGTTATTACTTTTAGAATTATTACTTCCAATAGTTAAAGTTATTTTTTGTGATTTTAAGATATATTTATTAGCATCTATATTTTGTTCTAAGACGATATCTAAATCATTATTATTACTAACAGTTCTATTACTTAGTTCATAATTCATATCTTTACTATCCAATATTTTAGTTGCTTCTTCTTTAGTCATACCAGTAAAATCAGGTACTTTTACAACTTTATCTTTTAATAAGTAGCCACCAAGTCCAGAAGATATTGCTACTAACAAAATAATAATTATCATTAAAATAAAAATAATAAATTTAGAAAAGCATCCAGAACTAGATTTTTCTTTAATGATAACTTCTTTTTGTTTTTTATCATTATTATATCTTCTGCTATCTTTATCTTTACTATTGTTATTTTTCTTCTTATTATGATTAAATAAAGATTTTTTATCTTTTTTTGATTTTGTTCTTTTCTCCTTTTTCACTTTCTTTTTATTACTATTATCTTTGTTATTATTATTCTTTTTGTCATTATTCTTAGCTTCTTCTTTTTGTTCTTCTTCTAGTGTGGAGTTAAGTTCTTTGGTATCATCAAATTGATTGACAAAATAATCTCCACAATTACGACATCTAAGGGAATTATTAGAGTTATAAGTTCCACATTTTTTACAATACATAAATACACCTCCGATATATAGTATTATAACATTTTTATATAATTGTTGCTAAATAATTATAAGACAAAATATTTAAGTGTAAAATAATTGTAAAATTAGTCACTATAATTTTAATTCAAAATATATAATTTAACATTAAAAAAATTGCAAAATGATTGTCAAAAGTAAATTTTTATGATAACATTATGTACAGTAGATAGGAGGATATGATGGAGAAGAGTAGAAGAACACAGTATATTGCTATAATTGCATTAGTAATAGGTGTTGTTGGATTATCAATTGGTTTTTCAGCATTTTCAAGTGTTTTACAAATACAGTCAAGTGCAACTGTAAAACCAGATTCTAGTACTATGAATGTTGATTTCTCAAGTAGTAGTACAGAAGTGTTAACTGAAAAAATCACACCTACAGTAACTGGTACAACAGCTACAGCAACTGATGCCACAATTGATAATACTAGTGCACCAACTATTAGTAATTTAAGTGCAACATTTACAGCACCTGGTCAGAAAGCCGTTTATAGTTTCTATGCTTATAATGCTGGAGAATTAGAAGCTTTCTTAAAGAGCATTGTATATTCAAATGCAACTGGAGGAACTGCTCCTAAAGTTTGTACAGCAAAATCAGGTACAACTGATACTTTAGTCCAAAATGCTTGTAATGGAATTTCATTAAAGGTGAAAGTTGGAACTGAAGCAGAAGTATCAGGAGGCAAAGCCGGTATAACAACTCACTCTTTAGCTAAGAAGACTTCAGAAAAAGTAGAAGTTACAATTGAGTATGCAGCAGATGCTGATAGAGCTGATGGTGATTTTACTGTTTCATTTGGTGATGTTACATTAAATTATAGTTCAACAGACTAAAATCAAAATGACACAGTTTATTGCTGTGTCATTTATGTTAGGAGACTATCAAATGAAGAAAAGTTATATTAAATTATTATTATTTACATTAATCTCCATTACTATCTTTATATTAAATAGTACTATTTTCAAAATTCTAAATCAAAATACTTTAAATATATTAATTATTATTTTTATAGTTTTGTTTTATAAAATATTTGGTTTTGAAAAAGATAGACATCGTTATACAAAAGATATTATTTTAGAAATCATAATTTTTTTAATATCTTTCTTTTTAATGTATTATTTATTAGGAATATTTATTGGCTTTGCTAAAACAAAGAACTATTTTAAATTAGTATCTATAGTTAAATTTGTTTTACCAATGATAGTTTATATAATTACTAAAGAAATTTTAAGATATCAATTTATAACAAAATCTAGTGAATCAAAAAAACTTTTAATGCTAGTTTATTTATTATTTGTTATAATGGATAATACATTAGTAGTATCAGCACATAGTCTATCCTTTAATAAGGAAACATTTTTAGTAATAGCTATAAGTATTATTCCATCTATTACAGATAATATTTTGGCTACTTATATTAGCTATAATTTTGGATTTAAGCCTAATATAATCTATTTTCTTATAATGAAATTATATCCTTATCTTTTACCAATAGTTCCTAATCCTAATGAGTATTTATATTCAATAATCTACTTTTTGTTACCAATAATAATATTACTTAAAATAAAAAATTGGTTAGCTAAGGATAGAACGCAAGAAGTAATATTAAGAGAGAAAAAAGAGAGAAAGTATCAATTTTTATGTTGTATTCCAGTTCTTTTTCTAGTAGTAATATTAATATATTTTGTGTCAGGTTACTTTAGATATTATGCTATTGCAATTGCTAGTGGTTCTATGGAAACATTAATTTCAAAGGGAGATGTAGTTATTGTTGATAAAGAATATAAAACGCTTAGTAAAAAAGATATTATCGCTTATAATTATGAAGGCAAAGTTATAGTACATAGAATTTATAAAATTATAAATAACAATAATCAATATTTTATTTATACAAAAGGTGATGCTAATAGAGATTATGATAAATACAAAATAACAAAAGATATGATCATTGGGGTTGTTCATGGAAAAGTACCTTTTATTGGTTATCCAACCGTGTTGCTAAATGAAAAATGGTAGAGGTGATAATGATGAAGAAACAGAGACTTCATAAAAAAAATAGAAAGAAAAGAGTAGTACATGATAAAACTCTCAAGAAAAATTCTAAAAAATTATATATATCCTTCACTGAGAGATTTATTTGTTACTTTCTATTATTTTTTGCTTTTTTTGGATTGGGTATTTATTTTATAATACATTCTACAGATATAACTAAAGAACAAGTTTTATCATATAAGTCAGTGGGAGATATTGATTATACTGTTTGTTTAAAAGAGAACGATTTTTATGAACAAAAATGTTTAAATAAAGGTATGGCTTATGTAGCTAGTTTAATTAAAGATATTCCTTTGAAATTTCATTATCAGTTTGAAGTAAATAGAAATGATTTAAATAAAGATTTAAACTATGAAATAGTTGCTAAATTAATTATTTCAGATAGTGATAATGCTTCTAATTATTTTGAGAAAAGTTATATTTTACAGGATAAGACTAATAAGGAAGTAAATAGAAATAAGAATACTTATACGATAGATAAAGATATAACTATTGATTATGAATATTATAATGATATTGCTAATAAGTTTAAGTCAGAATATGGAGTAGATGCTGATAGTTATTTACAAGTGTTTCTAGTAGCATATAATCAAGTTCCATCACAATACAATATCCCAAATTCAGGAGCAATTTTTATTAAAATACCTTTGTCTCAAAAATCAATTCAAATAAAGATGGAACAACAGGAATTAAATCAAAAGCAAGAACAGATGGTAATCAAAAGTGAATTTAATATCTCTAATGGAATATATATAGTAATTGGTATAATACTTATTATATTATCAATTATCTATATGATTGCAGTTTTACAAATGATAAATATTACCAAAGTAAAAAAGAATGCATATGATAAGTTACTAGAAAAAATATTAAAAGAGTATGATAGATTGGTAGTAGAAACATCAACATTACCAAATTTGAATAAGTATAATTTAATGAAAATTACTAGCTTTAATGAGCTTATGGATGTAAGGGATAATATAAGATTACCTATTATGTATTATAATGTTGTAGCACATCAGAAATGTCATTTTTATATTATTCATGGAGAAAATATTTATTTATATACATTAAAGGCAGTTGATTTAGAAAAAAATAATTAAAAATATTGTTATAAAATATATGAAGAAAAAACTGAAATAAATAATTAGGTTTTATAGTTAAGGTATTGATGATATCAAAATACAAGTAAAATTAATTTTTAGAAGTTTATTTTATAGTAATATATTTATATAGAAACTACTTACTTTTAAATTTTATTGCAGTGATTTGTTGCAGTAATTAGAGTATTAGTTTCTTTTTATGTTATCTTTATTTCAAATAGTTTACTTCTTAAAGTAGAGATGTTATAATCATTTAAATATTATTTATTTATGATGTAATGTTAATTTTAAGTATTATAAAGAAATTATGTGGTTGTAAAAAAAGTAAGAATAATTTATGTGAAGATTATAATTTTACTTATATTAAATTAATTATTGGTTAGTAGTGTAAACTTTTAGAAAGTTATCAATAAATAACATCTAGTAAAGAAGTGGAGATGATATAGGTGAGAAGTGATAATAACAGTTTAAAAAAATTATTTGTATATTATAAAAAATATAAATTTCTTAGCATTATGGTTATTATTTTAAGTTTAACGTTTGCTGGAATATCTTTGTTATCTCCAATATATGAGGGTAAAATGTTAAGCTATTTTGAAAATTTTAATAAAACAAAAATTATTGAAATAGCAATATTTTTGGCAATATTGAGAATTATAATTGAAATAATTACTAATTTGTGGTCAAGAATAGTTGTAAAATTGAATGGAAAAATTAATTTTGATTTAAAACATGATATGTTAGAAAGTTTGATGAATTTTGAAGTAAAAAATTTTGATAATACAAATTCTGGTATTTTTATATCAAGATTAAATAAAGATACTACAGAATTGTCGGAATTATTTGATTATGTAACAGATAATCTATCTGGAGTGATACTTAATATTAATTTTATAGTTTATGTGTTTTTTCTGAATGTATATTTAGGATGTTATTTGGTAGCAAATCTAATATTTATTTATATTTTAACTTCTAGAAAATTGCATTTTTATAAAAAAGCAAAAAAAGATTACAAAGAAAAAGATGAAAAAATTGTAGGGTTATATACCGATGTAATAAGGGGAATAAGGGACTTAAAAAATCTAAATTTAAAATCTGTATTTTTAGATAGGATTGGTCAAAAACAAGCAGAAACCATAGAGGCTGAAATAAAAACTACTCGTACTAGAAGAACATGGGATGCCTGGATTAGAATATTTCAACATATTTTAGATTTAATATTTATATTAATATCTGTTTATTTTATTATGAATAATAGACTTCGAATAAGTTCATTTATGATTATTTTTTTATACAAGGGCAATGTATTATATATGATAAACTATATATCACAAATAAGAGAAACATTAGCAGATGGAAAAATATCTGCTACAAGGGTTTTTGATATAATTACATATTCCTCATTTAAAAAAGAGTCTTTTGGATATAAAAAAGTAGATAATATAAAGGGAAATATAGAATTTAAAAATGTAGAATTTAATTACAATACAAATAATTTATTTGAAAATTTAAGCTTTAAAATTAAATCTAACACTATGACAGCAATAGTTGGTAAAAGTGGTGAGGGCAAATCTACAATCCTAAAATTAATAAATAAGAATTATGATGTAAGTGATGGTAAAATTTTGATAGATAATAATGATATAAAAGATTTATCAGAGGAGACTATAAAAAACAATATATCAGTTGTATCCCAATCACCATATATATTTAATTTATCAATTAAAGAAAATATTAAACTAGCTAATTCTAAGGCTACTGATGATGAGATAGTTGCAGTCTGTAAAAAAGTTCAAATACATAATTTTATTATGAATTTGGAAAATGGGTATGATACATTGGTTGGAGAAAATGGCGTTATTTTAAGTGGTGGCCAGAAACAAAGACTCGCAATCGCTAGAGCCTTAATAAAAAAGTCAAAGATAATTTTATTAGATGAAGCGACTAGCTCTTTAGATAATAATAATCAAGAAAAAATCAAAAATATTTTAAAAGAATTGATTAATAGCCATACTATTATTATTGTAGCTCATAGATTAAGTACAATAGTTAATGCAGATAATATTTTGGTTTTGGATAATCATAAAATAATTGCTAGTGGAACTCATCATGAATTGATGAAGAATTCTTCTGAATATAGAAAATTGTATTCGATGAAAGATTAAAAAACTTTGTTTTTATGTTGTATTATTATGTTAATTCTAAATAGTTATTTTTGTTATTTAAATATATTTATTAGTTAATCTTATTAATGAAAAGGAGGACATTATGTTTAAGTTAGAGTCAAAATATACACCTAGTGGTGATCAATTATAGACAATAAAAAATATACATGAAAGGAGTGAGATAAGTGAGTAATATAACCGTTGGAAGTGAAAAAAATATTTTGTTTTATAATGATGAAAATGGTAAAACTAAAATAGAGGTAATTTTACATGATGATGATGTTTGGTTAAATGTAAATGCAATAGCCAACCTTTTTGAGGTACAAAGACCAGCTATTGTAAAACATATAAAAAATATATATGATGATGATGAATTAAATAAAGAATCAACTTGTTCCAAAATGGAACAGGTTCGATTAGAGGGAACACGAAGTGTAAAAAGACAAAGGGAATATTATAACTTAGATATGATTATTTCTATTGGTTTTAGAGTTAATTCTAAAAAAGCAATTAAATTTAGAAGTTGGGCTAATAAAATAATTAAAGATTATATGATTCAAGGTTTTGCACTTGACGATGATAGATTTATGAAGGCAAGAAAATCTGATCAAGAATATTTTAAAAGATTACTTGAAAGAATAAAATTAATTCGTACTAGTGAAAGAATGTTTTATCAAAAAATTACAGATATATTTGCAGAATGTTCTATTGATTATGATAAAAATAGTAATATAGCAAAAGATTTTTATGCAACTGTTCAAAATAAATTTCATTATGCTATTACTGGGAATACTGCTGCAGAAATTATTTATAACAGAGTTGATAGTCAAAAATTAAATATGGGACTAACAAATTGGTATAAATCTCCTGATGGGAAAATTTTAAAATCAGATGTTTCCGTTGCCAAAAATTATTTAGATGAAAAAGAAATGAAAAAGTTAAATAATTTGGTGAATCTATTTTTGGATATTGCAGAGAATAATGCAGAAAGAAATTTATTGATGAGTATGAATGATTGGAAGAATGAGTTAGAAACATCTCTAAAATTATTTCATTATGAGGTATTAGAAGGGAATGGAAAAATTTCTGCTGAAAAAGCAAAACAAAAAGCAGAAAGTGAATATGAAAAATACAAAATTATACAAGATAAAAAATTTGTTTCTGATTTTGATAAATTATTAATTGAAACATCAAAGATAGAAAAACATTAGAAATATTACATTATGTATTTGATTATATATAGTAATAAAATTATGTGATGGAATTACATAACAAATGAATAATAGTTTTAGGTTAGAAAAGCGTAAATATTTTTTTGTTAGTGATAATGTAAATTAACTCACTATACCTAGATTTAATGGATAAGTTTTATATTGATATGTACAACAAAAAATGGAACAAATTTATCGGAATGTTATAGATATTATTTAAAATAACGAATTTAGTATTTATAATAAAAATTAGTTTAATATTTGTTGTGATATTGTCAAAATAAATGAAAGGTAAAAAATATGTAGGATTTTTATAAAAAGATATAGGAGGACATTATGTTTAAGTTAGAGTCAAAATATACACCTAGTGGTGATCAACCAGAGGCGATAAAAGAGTTAGTTAGTGGTATAAAGGAAGGAAAAAAAGCTCAGGTATTATTAGGAGCAACAGGTACTGGGAAGACCTTTACGATTGCTAATGTTATTAAAGAAGTTAATAAACCAACTTTAGTTCTTGCTCATAATAAAACCTTGGCAGGGCAATTGTATAGTGAATTTAAAGAACTATTTCCAGAAAATAGAGTAGAATATTTTGTTAGCTATTACGATTATTATCAGCCTGAAGCTTATGTTCCATCAACAGATACTTATATAGAAAAAGATTCATCAATTAATGATGAAATAGATGAATTAAGACATAGTGCTACTAGTGGACTTTTGACTAGAAGAGATATAATAGTAGTAGCGTCAGTTTCTTGTATTTATGGAATAGGTGAAGTTGAAGACTATAAAAAGAAAATGCTTATATTAAATGTAGGAGACCAAATATCTAGGGATGATGTTTTAAAAAGACTAGTAGATATGTTATACGAAAGAAACGAATTAGATCTAAAAAGAGGAACATTTAGAAGTAAGGGCGATATAATAGAAATAGTTCCTAGCTATGAAAGAAAAAATGGTATATTAATAGAATTTTTTGGTGATGAAGTTGATAGAATAAGTGAATTTGATACTGTAACAGGGCATATATTAAAACAAAAAAAGTCAGTTTCTATCTTTCCAGCATCACACTTTGTTACTGATGATGAAAAATTAAAAATAAGTATAAAAAGAATAAAAGAAGAATTAGAAGAAAGATGTAAATATTTTCATGAGAATGGAAAGCTAATTGAAGAACAAAGAATTAGAGAACGCTGTAATTATGATATGGAAATGTTGGAAGAGACTGGTTTTTGTAGAGGAATAGAGAATTATTCAAGACATATAGCATTAAGAGGCGAGGGAGAAACTCCTACTTGTCTGATTGATTTCTTTCCTAAAGATTTTCTTTTAGTAGTAGATGAATCTCATGTAACAATTCCACAAGTACGAGGCATGTATAATGGAGATAGAGCAAGAAAAATGAATTTAGTAGATTTTGGCTTTAGATTACCAAGTGCTCTTGATAATAGACCACTTAAATTTGATGAGTTTACGGAAAAAATAAATCAGGCTATATATGTATCAGCAACACCAGGAGATTATGAATTAGAATTAGTACATAATAAGTTTGTGGAGCAAATAATTAGACCAACTGGCTTGCTAGATCCAATAATTGAAGTTAGACAGACTAAAAACCAGATAGATAATTTAATAGAAGAGATAAATGATAGAATAGAAAGAAATGAAAGAGTACTAATAACAACATTAACAATAAGAATGGCAGAAGAATTAACTAATTATTTAAAAAATATAGATATTAAAGTAGCCTATCTTCATAGTGAGATAAAAACACTTCAAAGAATGCAAATAATACATGATCTTAGATGTGGTAAGTATGATGTTGTAGTAGGAATTAATCTTTTAAGAGAAGGAATAGATATACCTGAAGTTAGTTTAATAGCCATTATGGATGCTGACAAACAAGGATTTTTAAGAAGTACAAGAAGTTTAATTCAGACAATAGGAAGATGTGCTAGAAATAGTAGAGGTAAGGTTATAATGTATGCTGATACAATATCTGATAGTATGAGAGAAGCTATAGATGAGACCAAAAGAAGAAGAACAATTCAAGAAGAATATAATAAAAAACATAATATAATTCCAACTACAATAAAGAAAGAAATAAGAGAAGTAATAAGTAATGAAGAAGAAATAGATAAGAGTAAGAAAAAAGCTACAAAGAAAGAGAAAAAGAAAACTATTGAAGATTTAACTAAAGAGATGAAAGAAGCTGCACGTCAGTTAGATTTTGAAAGAGCAATGGAATTAAGAGATGCTATATTTGAATTAGAGAGTGATTAAAATATTTGTAAAAAAAGAGATAACTACTTTTAATTTAAAATTAGATATGATAAAATGTAGATGGATTGAGAGTGTGATGCTATGTTAGATAATATTATTAATGGTATTTTTAATTTTGTTACTAGTGATAAGTTTTATTTGCCTGTAATTTTTATAGGAATTGGTATATTAAGTTATGAGATTGTTTCTAAGACAATTATAAAGGTCAGTAAAATAAATAATTATATAGGTAAGAATCATCATTCTAAGGGATATGATAAGAGAAAGTCTACTGTAGTTGGATTAATTAATAACATTATAAAATATTTAATAGCAATAATAATTATAATTATGGTACTAAATATATATGGGGTAAATACTAAAAGTATAGTGGCATCTATTGGAATAGTAGGAGCTGTTATTGGTCTTGCTTTTCAAGATATTATTAAAGACTTTTTAGCAGGAATATTTATAATATTTGATAATGCTTATGCAGTAGGAGATTGGATAAAAATAGATAACTTTAAAGGCGAAGTAATATCGATGGGACTTAAAACCACTAAGTTAAGAGCATATACTGGAGAGATAATGATTTTATCTAATTCTTCATTTAATAAAGTAATCAATTATAACTTAAATACTCAAAAAATATATTTAGAAATACCATTTAGTTATGATGAGAAAATAGAGAAAATAGAGTCTATTCTTAGTGACGTTTTAGTAGAAATAAAAAAAGAAAAAGAAGTAAAAAAAACAGAACTACTTGGTGTAAATGAATTTAAAGATAGTTTCATAGTATATGCTTTAGATGTAGACTGTAGTGTTGGAAATCAATTTAAAATAAAGAGATTATTATTAAAAAAAATAAAGACAAGATTTGATTCTGAAGGAGTAGTAATTCCTTATAATCAATTAGATGTCCATATAGAGAAGTAGGTAATGATATGAATAAAACAGAAGTATTTAAGAAAGAAATAAATTATGTAAAAGATGAAAATTTAAGAAGTGATTTGAAAAAATTAATAGAATTACTTCCAGACTATTTTTTTGAAGTTCCAGCATCATCAACAGGAAAGTATCATCCTGATTTTGCTTTAGGTGATGGTGGACTTGTCAGACATACAAAAGCAGCAGTTAGATTTGCTTATGAATTATTGTCAAATAATACTGTTGGTATGAAATTTACATCTCATGATAAAGATTTAATTATAATGGCTTTAACACTTCATGATGGACTTAAAAGTGGTTTAAATCATGATAAGTATACTAAATTTGAACATCCACTATTGATGTCAAAATATATAATGGAAAATAAAGATAAATTAAAGATGAGTGTCGATGATATCAGAAAAATTTGCTCTATGATTGAAAGTCATATGGGTGAGTGGACTTATGATAGTTATAACAAAAGGGAAGTATTACCAAAGCCTAAAACAGCAGAGCAACGCTTTGTTCATATGTGTGATTATTTAGCAAGTAGAAAATTTATTGACATTAAGTTTAAAGATAATGACGTTATGTATTAGGGTTACAGTTCAGTCAAGAAGATAGATAATTAAGTCTACCCTCTTTTTGATGCTATTTCTATAATACATGCTTTTTAATAAAATTATAAGTCTTTTATTTATTTTAAAAATATTAGATAATTATATCAAGGAGTTTAATGAGTGATTTTATTATGGCAAGTAACTATTCAAAATCTTTATATAATCAATATGAAGAAGTTCTTAACGAACTTGAAGAACACACAAAAATATTAAAAGAAACAAATAATTTAGTAAAATCACTTAATAAAACTATTTAATCTTTAAATCAAACTATAAAAGATTTAAAAATTAAAAACGAGGAACAAGCACAAGAAATATTAAGATTAAAGAGTAAAAATAATAAAGATGGTTCTAATTCTAGTAAGCCATCTGGAACTAATGGTTATAAAAATGTAATTATAAATCGTAGAGAAAAATCTAATAAAAAGCAAGGTGGTCAGAAAAATCATATTCCTCATTCTTTAAATAATAAATTAGAACAATTTATTAATTCAGATAATGTAGAAGAAGAAATAATAGAAATAAATAAAAACGAAAATAACAAAAATAAAAGATATATTGAAAAAGTAGTAATTGATATCAAAATAAGTAAAATTATTAAAAGATATAGATATTATCCTTATGAAAATGGAAAATATAATATTCCAAAATGTCATAATCAATATGTTCAATACGGAAACAATATTAAAGCTATTACATCTGATTTGATGAACAATTTGCCTAATTCTACTGATGGCGTAGTAACATTTATAAGTGATATTACAAATAAAGTGATTACTTTATCTAAATGGACATTAGTAAATTGTAATAACGACTTATCAAATAAATTATCAAATGAAATAAATTATATTGAAAGTGAATTATTAAATTCATATTATATAAATCATGATGAATCGCAAATAAAAATAGATAGTGAAAGTTATAATGCTTTATGTGCTTGCAATAATGAATATGTTAGATTATGGCCCAGTAAACATAAATCTCAAGCAGCTATAGATGAAATAAACTTTTTACCAAAATTTAAAGGAGTAATAGTTAAAGATGGAACAGAACTATATAATAAATATGGTTGTTTTCTTCCACAATGTATTTCTCATATTTAAAGATATTTAAAGGGAATTTATGATTTTATAAAGTATAAATGACCTAAGAAATTATCAGAATTTTTTAGTAAATATAATGATTTACGAAATAATTATATAAATGAAAATAAAGAATCTTTTTCTGATGAAGAATACAATAATATCATTGCTGAATACGATGATATATTAAATGAATGGGAAAAAGAGCTAAGAGAAGATATTGATAATTTTTTGTTTGATGAAGAATTAAAACTTTTTACAAGATTGAAATATGATAATAAGAATATGGATAAGAAAATACGCGGTGATAGAGATGAAGTATTATATTTTTTAAAAGATTTTAGTGTTCCCTCAACAAACAATAATGCAGAATCATCACAAAGAGGAGTAAAAATCAAACAAAAAATAGGAAAATTTAGAAGCGTTGACGGTACAGAAAATTATTTAAGAATTAAAAGTTGCATACTAACATATAAGAAACAAAATAAAGATATTCTTAACTCATTGGTCAATGCTTTTGAAGGCAAGAACATTATTGTATTATAAAAAGTGAGCAAAAACTCACTTATTTTCTAGTTCCTTGACTGAACTGTAACCTCTTTTTTGCTTTTTTCTTAGTATTTAATTGATTTTCTTATAGTTTTATGATATAGTAAGCACTAATTTTTAAGGAGGAAAAATATCATGAGAGAGTTTAAAGAATTATTTGAACAATTAGGTTATACTTTTCAAAGCGCTGATGTTTTAGAAGATGTATATTTATTTTATAGATACTATAATAATAAAGCTAATAAAGGAGTATCTGCTATTCTACTTGAGGGAGATCCTGGATGTGGTAAAACTTATTTATCAGAAGTTTTTAGTAGTTTTTTAGGCAAAGATACAGAATACATTTATACACAATGTGTAGAAGAAACGAATAGTGATAGATTAATTGCAACTTACAATGTACCTGCAATAGTCAAAGGTGATGCAGACAAATCCATAGCAGAAGGTATTTTAACAAAAGCTATAAACTTAGCTAACTCTGGAAAAAAAGTAGTTTTAACAATAGATGAATTAGATAAAGCTAGAGAAGTTTTAGATTCTTACTTTTTGGATTTCTTACAAAATGGAAAAATTGAAACATCAGATAATGAAATTTTATCCTTAACTGATGATGGAAGAAAGAATTTATATGTAATTCTTACAAAGAATAATGAAAGAAATTTATTAGATGCATTACTTAGAAGATGCTCAGTAATAAAATTACCACCAATGCCACCTGTTTTGGCATATAAAACTTTGGTAAAAAGATTTGAGAATACTGAACATGATCCAAAATTTTTGAAATTTATTTGTAAGGTTTATGAGGCAATATATAATGAACAAATGAATAACAATGAAGAATTATTATCTCGTTTACCAGCACTTCAAGAACTTATTACTGCTATTACAAGTGATAATGAATTATATGAAAATGGAATTAGTAGTACAAGAAGAATAAATAGTTTAATAAGAAAATTAGGCAAAGATAGTGAAAGTCGAGAAATTATTACTAAAATTTTAACTAAAGAATTCAAATATCAAAACCAAGATAGTAATTATACTAATGAAACACTTGATTTAGACATGAACGATTCAGAAGACTACATGAGTACTAAAGATGCTGATATCTTAGTAGAACAATATATTGAGAAGAAAGATAATTGGGAATATATATTTGAAGAAGATGAATTTGAAGATCCAATGAAAGATATAGCAAATATTTTAGATAACATGAAAGAGGATCAATCTTTAGTTTTCCTAGATAAAGAAAATAAAGAAAAAATTGTTGAGCTTGGGGTAATAACTCACCAAGATCCTAAAGCCTTAGATATTTTATTTAATAAAGTTAAATTTAAAGGTAACCCTAATAGTAGATTTGGCTTTTTAAATTTTGAAGAGGATAATTTTGTCGGATTAATGAAATACAAAAATACTTTGATATTAATTGCTAATAAAGAATATATTTCTCCTAGATTATTAATGAGAGGTTTGTGTACTATAATAACAATAATTTATGATTCCAAAGAAAACATTGATATTAATAAAATGTATTTTTCAGAGATAAGTGCTTCAAATTTTAAACTTACAGGTTTGAATGCTAAGATTTTATCAAATATCCCTTACTTAGCTTTAGATAAAATGAGTATGCAAAATGGAGTTTATACATATCAAAGTTCTAATTTAAAAGTAACTTATGATGATAGTCTTAATATTAGTTATTTTAGATATTTACAAAAATATAAGGCTGAACCTCTTTATGAAGCAATAGAGAAAATTTGTAGATTTAATCCAGAACTTGCAATACCAGCATCATTTATAAATGGTAAAAAATTTTCTAAATATTCAGATAGCGATTTGCTTTATAAGTATTCTGAACTTACAAAAGCTAGTGATGCTTGGCAGCAATTACAAGATAAAGGATGGCAAGTTGAAGTTGATGATTTTGATATAATGCATTTAAAACTCCCACAGATAAGACAAAAAAACACATGGAGTAATGATTGGGAAGCGCGCGAAGAAGAAGAAGATGATTTTGTATTTGAATGGGTTGAAGAAATAGATAATATCAATAAAAAATTACATGTTTACCCAAAATATAAGTTAAATGGTGATTATTTATTATATACTTCAGATAAAGATTTTGCAAAAGATAAATTTATTCAACAACTTAATCCATTTCAAAAAGAAATAGCGTTAGTTGCAAGAACTATTTTTGGAAATTTTATTCCTCAGTTTTCTAGTGAAAGGAATCCTGATTATTTTTCTTCATTAACAATGTCTTATACAGGTAGAATTGTAGAAGATCAAAACAATAGAAATAGAATACCTGGTATAAGTCAAGATATTACAAATGAACAAGATTTTATAAATTACTATAATTCTATTTCTCAACCTTCTGCAGTCATTACATCAGAAAAAGTATTAAAAAGGACTTTAAAATAATGGATAATATACCTAGTTTAGATGATTTATTAAATTATGGAGATGATTATAAATATCCAGATTTAATAATGAGTGATTATTTTAGAACCGATAAAAACAAAGACGATAATAAAAATAATCCGAATAACGAACAAAAACAACCGCAAAATACAAATCAACAGCTAGATAAATAATCACAAGAACAAAGTTCAGAACAACAGTCTGATGACCAATCACAAGAACAAAGTTCAGAACAACAGTCTGATGACCAGTCAAAAGAACAAAATTCAGAACAACAAACTGATGAAAATGATTTTGATAACTTAATTAATAATTATGACGAAGATAATGATATTAACCATGATGTAAATAACAACAAAAAATCAGAAAATCCTAGTGATAAATTAGATGATATTACAACAACTAAAATATATAAAGTTTTAAAAAAGTTAGTATCGCTAAGTTATGAAAGATATGAAAAAGGCACATATAAATATGACAAGAAAGAAATAGTAAAGCATTATTTGACTAATCAAAAATTTAGAATTATTGGTGATTTGATAAGCCCTACATTTAAACCAGATGTTTATGTTTTTGACTTATCGCCATCTAACAATGAATCTTTAGAAATGTATGTTAATGCTATTAGTAGTGTTGCAATTAAAAGTTCTTTAATATATCTTACTTATAATGATTGTATTTTAAGAAAATTAACAATAAAAAAAGAAAATACTAAAAATATAGATGTAGCTAAAGTCGCTAATTTGCAAATAAAAAAATACGCTAACTTTGATTGTACAATTTTTAATGAATATCAATCATTGTATGAAGAATTACGAGAAATAAAAGATAGAAAAATTTATATTTTTTCAGATTTTGATATTAGTTCAGATATATCAAAGCTATCTCAAAAAAATCAAGAAATTGTGTGGTTTTCTACGGAACGAAGTAATTATGGATCATCAATTTATGGTAACTTTTTTTATAGGGAACATCCATCCTCATATATCGGCTATTATGTTGAAACATCTGGAATCGAAGATATTGAAAAATTTATACTAGAGAAAAATAAGAGCAAATATAAAAGGAAGTCTATATAATGGGTGATAGTAAATTTAATAAAACATTAAATGAAAAATATTTTTTATTACATGATATTGCTAAGAAATACAATTATAGTGAAGAATTGTTAGATATGATAACACTTATATATATTAGTTTTTATCTGGATTTTGGTAAAAATTGTGATTTTCCGTTATATGATTTGTTTAATAAAGTTAAGATTATTTATGGTAATGGTACAGTCAATGACATTGCAATTAAGAATAATTTTGAATCAATGCCAAGTGGTAGTGCAGCTGTAACACTTTTTACACCAAATTTAAATGTTTTTAAAGATGCTACTTTAAAACAAAATCCGCAAACTATATTACTAGGGACCCACGTTAATGAATATTTAGCAACACCTATTTTAAAACTTGAGATGTTGACACATGAAATAAGACATGCGTTAATGGGATATTATAATACGAATATTTTATTAGATGAAAATACATATTATATGAGAAGTGGATTACAAGAAACTTTTTATTCAAAAAATGATAAATTAAAAGACAATTTTACTACAAAAAACATTGGTACAATTTTAGATGAAGTTACAAACACCTATATTACTGAAATTTTAGTTAATAGAATCATGGCTTTTAAAAAACATAAAATTGAAAATAATAACTTAAGATTATACTTGAACTCAATAAAAACAAGTCAGGCTGACGGAAAATATAGAGCCATTGGATACAATTCTGAAGTACGCCTTTTATACCCACTATTGCTTAATGAAATGTTTATTAATTTAGTTAATCAACACCAATTTGATGGAGAAATAAGTATAGTTAAAGATTTTATTGAAAGTAATAATGATATTTGTAATTATGAAGATTTATGTCAGTTATTGGATGAAGTCTATAATGGAAATGGAAAGTATCCATTAGAAGTTCAAAATAATAATATAGATTTTATTCATAATCATATTGAAAATATAAAGAAGGCCAAATCCATAGTTTTAAATATTGAAAGTAAAATATTAACAAAAAAGAGATGATTTGATTGATAATATTAGTTATCTTTCAGGGGCATCTTTTTCTTTATTTTTATAGTTATTTTGTATAATATCTAAATTATTATCATCAATAATTTTTTCTTCATGTGTTTCTTTTATTAAATCATCATATTTGTTATTAAAGAAGAACTTGTACATTTTTTCTTCTCAAACCTAAATATTTTAAGCCACGACGAAAAAATCTTCTTCAGGCAAATATTTTTTTATTATAAAATATAACTCAATAAGCTTGGTGTTAGTATAGATATATAGACACGAAATTTGGAAAGGCGTAGTACAATAGAAAATCAAAAAAGGAGGCAATGTCTATGTCGAAACAATACACTCAAAGAGATGAAGAATTCAAAAAGATGATTGTTAATCTTTGTGAAACTAGTTCAGATAAAACTATGAGCGATATAGCAAGAGAATATGGCGTGAGTAGAACTAATATAACAAATTGTAGAAAAAAATACGGAACTATAATTACTTCTACTGGTGAAGTAACTAATAACAATGAAATTCTAAAATTACAAAAAAAGAATTGTGAATTAGAAAGGGAAAATGAAATATTAAAAAAAGTAGTCGCCATATTCTCAAAAAAATAGAAGATAAGATAAAATTTATTGATGATTATAAACATTTATATGATGTTAGAGTTCTATGTAAATGTTTAAATATTCATCCTTCTGTATATTACTATCATTGTAATCATCTTACAAATAGTTATATTGAATCTAACAAAAAATTAGATATTGAAATAAAAAAAATATATGATGCATCTAAAGGAAGATATTGGTTTGCCTAAAATTACTAAAGTATTGAATGGCAAAGGAATAAATGTAAGTCAAAAAAGGGGTGCAAAAAGAATGAGAATTTTAGGATTAAGAAGTATTGTCATTAAAAAATATAATCATGCAGGAAAATCAAATACCGATGATACTAAAGAATATCCAAACCTTTTAGAACAAGACTTTTTTGCTGAAAAGCCTAGTCAGAAATGGGGGAGATATTACCTATATTTACACCAAAGAAACTGGATGGACTTATTTAGCGATAGTAATGGATTTATTTGATTTAAAGGTTGTTGGATGGAATTATGGACTTAATATGACAGATGATTTAGTAATAGATGCATTTAAGAAAGTATTAATAAATAGAGGATTAAATGAGGATGGAATATTCCATTCAGATAGAGGAAATCAGTATACATCAAATGATTTTGAACAATTATTAATTGATTTAAAAATTAAACATTCATATAGTAAAAAAGGATATCCTTATGATAATGCAAGTATGGAGAGCTTCAATGACATATTAAAGAAAGAAGAAGTAAATGTTAATAATTATGAGACATTTGAAGAAGCAAAATTAGCAATATTTGAGTTTATAGAAAGTTGGTATAATAACAAAAGAATTCATAGTACTATAGGATATATTACACCAAACGAAAAATATAATAACTACATAGCTAATTTAGCACTAGCTTAGTATTAATTTTATGCCGAGAAAACTTTTGATAAGTAAAGAAATATTTTTTACTTTAGTGGAGTTTAATGATTATTATTTTTATTTTTTGAAAATAATAATCATTTAAACGACTATAATAAATAAAAATATTTCTGCTTGTCAAAAGGAAATTGGAATAAATTTAAATACGATAAAATAACATTTTTCCCAAAAATGTGTCTAAAAACTTGACATAGATCCAATATTACTAAGAGCCGTGTGTGGGAAAGCTGCATGCACGTTTCTGCGAGGGGCGTATAATGTAACTTATACTTCTACTCAATCGTATTAGGATATGTCTAATAGATGTAAAGCTTGAAAAATAACTTAAAAAAATTATAGTTATATGATATTATATAATAGAGGGTTGATAGTATGAAAAAAGTGTTTTCTAAAATGGACAAACCTTTGTTATTTATAACTATAGTTTTTTTCTTATTTGGTCTCGTTATGATTCTTAGTGCATCATCTATGGAAAGCTATATGAGATATAAAACAAGTCCATATTATTATTTTTATAAACAAGCTATATTTCTTTTGCTGGGATTAATAATATTTTTATTAGTAATAAAAATTCCTATAAAAGTGTATAAACCATTTGCTTCTATACTTATGTTAATATCGTTAATAAGTTTAGGAGGATTAACATTATATGGATATGCTGCTAATAATGCTCAAAGTTGGTTTGAATTAGGTCCAATACATATTCAACCAAGTGAATTTTCTAAAACAATAACTGTAATATTTTTGGCGTGTTATTATGATAAAAATAGGGATAATTTAAATAATATTTGGACTCTTATTAAGCCAATAATACCTGTTGTAATAATATTTGGTTTAGTAGCAATTCAGCCAGATTTTGGAACAGCAATGGTAATTGCTTTAATTAGCTTTTTTATGTTTTTTGCTTTACCAATGACTAAGCTATGTCGTTTTAAATTTATAAGTTTAGTTTTAGTAATGATAATAGCAGTAGCTAGTTTATTTGTTTTTACAAAAGGAAAGTTTTTGAAATCATATCAGTTAAAAAGATTTAATTTTAAAGATCCTTGTTTAAGATATCAAGAGGATTCTGGCTATCAGTTATGTAATAGCTTTATAGCCTTTAAAAATGGTGGAGTAACTGGACAAGGAATAGGTAAGAGTACTCAGAAGTATTTATATTTACCAGAGTCATATACAGACTTTATATTTCCTATCATAGTGGAAGAATGGGGGCTAGCAGTAGGAGTAATTATAATTCTTTTATATCTTTTTGTTTTGTATAGAATATATAGGATTGCTAAGCTTGCAACAAGTTTAGAAGGTTCCTTACTTGCTTATGGTATTTGTATATATATTTTTCTTCATATTTCTATAAATTTAGTTGGAGTTATGGGAATTGGACCTTTAACAGGTGTTCCACTACCATTTCTATCTTATGGAGGAAGTTACGTTTTAAACTTAATGGCCTCTCTCGCAATAGCTCAGAGAGTAGCAATTGAGAGTGCTAATAAAAAAGCTAAAGCTAAAAAAAGAAAAAGAAATTAAGAAAAGTATAATTTAGAACTCTAGTTTTTTTACTAATATTTTCTATCGAAGTTTATAAAATATAGCTAATTAATTTATAATAATAAATATTAGAATAAGATTTATATAAGTAAGTTTAGTAATTAAAAAGACAAATAAGTAGTTATTACCTATTTGTCTTTATTCTAGAAGAAACATAGAGTTTGTTTTAGACTCCTT
>CAKPER010000012.1 GCA_934149245.1 uncultured Bacilli bacterium
CTCTAAAAACTATCTTTTATATATTTTCCTACATAATGGTTCTACTCTAGTACCTTTACCAGGAATTTTAATTTCTTCTAAATTATCATAAATATTATATAATTTTATTCCATATTTTTTTAACTCATCTTCACTTAATTCTTTAAAAGCTGGACAAGGTAATACAGTACCATCAAACTTTATATCAATTTTGTCAAGACCTGCATTACATTTATGAGTAGGATTATTTTGAAGAGAAATTCCTAGTTTAATATTTCCAGAATAAATTTTTTTGTACTTATCTAATAATTTCAAGAATTTTTTTAATTCTTTAGAAGATAATTCTAAATCTTGATGATTTTCAGCTCCTCTACCTTGAGGTATAAAATTTAATATACTGATATTCTTTATTCTAGCAATTTCTAATATTTCCAGAATATCACCTATTTCTTTATAATTTGGTTTCATAGGAATAAAATGTACAGAAACATCTAAACCACTAACAGAAGCCTCGAATAACGATTCTGAGAAAATTTGTTGTTGATTTTCATCTCTTCCCATTAAATAACAATCTATATCATGACTTTGAGCTTGATAATCAAAAACTATCTTATTTAAACCAGCTTCTTTTAATTCAAATAATCTTTCTCTAGAAATATTTGTATAAGTACAAGGTTCTATTTTTTGTAGATAATATCTTTTTACTTGATTAATTAGCTCAATATTACCAGAATCATATTTTTTAATAGTTTCCAATCTTTTATTCATCGCCTCAATTAAATATTGTCTATATTCCATGTCTTCTTGTACTTTTCTGATAACTCCACTAGTAAAAATAACTGTTCTTATCCCTAAATTGCTAGCATATTCAACCATTTGAAGAAGATTGGGATGTAAAAATGGTTCTCCACCAGATAAAGATAATTCTTCTATTCCAACACTATTATAAAAATAGTCAATAACTCTTTTAAAATCTTCTAACTTTATAATTTTTCTTTTATTAATATTAGCATTTGATGAACAAAACTTGCAGTTATTTGGACATGCTTCAATAATCTCAAAACATAAATCACGTATCATCTAAATTCCCCCTAGCTTTAATTAAAATTTTTAATATAAAATACTATCTATAACCAATATAAGGAATATTTCTAAAAAATCCTTCTTCATCATCAAAACCATATCCAATTATGAATCTATCTGGTACCTCAAATCCTAAAAAATCTATTTTAACATCTACTTCTCTTCTACTTGGTTTACTAAGTAGAGAACATACTTTTATATCTTTAGGATTTTTTTTCAATAAATGTTCTAGCAAATAACTCATACTTCTTCCAGTATCAACTATATCTTCTATTATTAAAATATTTTGATTTTTTACTTTTTCGTCATCTATATCTAAATATTTTTTTATAATTCCTGTACTTTCTTTTCCTTGGTAGCTAGATATTTTCAGAAATTCTAGTTTCATTTTTGTCTTCATTTTTAGAGTTAAATTTGTAGCAAAAAAAGCTGCACCATTAAGAACACATATTGCAACAATATTTTCACCATTATAATATTTATCTATTTCATAAGCCAGTTCTTCAATTCGATTATCAAGTTTTTTTTCATCTATTAATTTATTTAACTTCACTTTGTACCTCCTAAAATTAAATAACATTATCACCATTCATGATTAGGATCATATCCATTTTCTTTTTCCCATTTAATATGATTTTCTCTAGCATTTCTAACAGCAGCACATCCATTATTTAAAATTACACTTGCTCCATCTGTTACTATAAAAAATGGTAAATTATAAATCTTAGATATTTTTTTTACATCATCGCAAAACATCCTAACTTTAGTTATTTTATCGTTAATTTTTTGTGAATTATATCTTAAATAATTTAACTTTTCATAATTATTCAAATCTTGCCAAAAAATTTTAATATCTTTAGAACTAAAGATATTATATATAATCGAAGATATCTTTTCAAAGTAATCTTTTTGAGTAATAAATTCTAATTTATACTCTTTTTTGGTAGACAAAAGGTTATTTTTTAAATAGCTAATATTAATACTAATAATATTACTATCTGTAAGTAAATTATTATCTTGTAATACTTTAATTATTTGAGTTAATTTCTTTAAATCTTTTTCAAATATTTCGACAATTATACTCTTTTTCATTAATTTTTTCCTCTCTGATAAGAACACTTTAAAATATTAGTAATTACTTAACTAGCCCTATTTTCGTAATAGGCCATATTCTAAGTGTTGCCTTACCTAATATTTTATTTTTAGAAAATAAACCCTTAACTCTAGAATCAGCTGATACTTCTCTATTATCCCCCAAAGCTAAATACATACCAGAAGGAATTTTTCCATTACACCTATCATCATTTATCTCACATATATCTTCTAGAGTAAAGTCACTAGTATTTCCTATTCCATAATTATCTTTAACTTTATGATTATTTATATATAATTTATTATCAATATACTCAACCTTATCACCAGGTAAGCCTATTACTCTCTTAATTATTAAATCTTTTTCTTCATTAATAACAATGATATCATATCTTTTTATATCATGAAGCCTATAAGAAATTTTTGATAAAAATAATATTTGTCCATCTTTTAGGGTGTAATCCATTGAGTCTCCCCTAACAATAACAGGAGTAACTATATAACTTCTAATTATTATAACAGCAATAACTATAACTACATAGGGAATTATTTCGTTTAAAATTTTATTTTGAAATAATACTTTTTTTTCACTTAATTTAGTATCTTTATCCTTCTTGTTCTTTTCTAAATTAGTAGAATTATTTTTTTTATTTACCACATATATCACCACTTTTTCTGTAAACAATTATATCATTTTAAAAATTAAAGAGCAATAAAAATGTCCCTATAATTATATTATTCTCCCTTTAAGGGCAATTTCCTTTTTATTTTAAAAATTTTTGATATTTTTTGTTAAAATTTTTCATAAAATAATATATTAATCAAAAAAGAACCATTAAAAATTAATTTTTTGGTTCTTTAATATAAACTAATTTGCTTTTTTTAAAATTTCTTTGTTAGCTCTTTCTTTAATGTTATACTTCTTAGTTCTTCTTCTTAAGAAATACAACTTAGCACGTCTAACTTTACCTTTTTTAACAACTTCAATACTATCAATATTAGGACTATGGATAGGAAATGTTTTTTCTACACCAACTCCACTATAATTTGCTCTTACAGTAAATGTTTCAGAAATTCCCATATTCTTACGTGAAATAACAATACCTTTAAAGTTTTGTACTCTGTTTACTTCCTTACCATTTCTATAATCTTTGATTTTACATCCAACTACTACAGTATCTCCAACTCTAAATTCTGGAACATTAGGATTAAGTTGTTTTTCAGTAATTTTTTCAATTAAATTCTTTGCCATTTTCTTCATCTCCTTTTCGATATATATGTGTTTTATCAATCATAACTAGTATAAGTCATCGAATTGCCACGTACTAAATTATATCATATTTTCTATTAATTACAAGCGTTTCTATTTCTTTTCTTCGTTTATCTTAACATTTTTCTTTAAAAGTTCTTTACGAGATAAGTTTAGCTTGCCTTTCTTATCATATCCTGTTGCAATTGCTAGTAATTCATCACCAACATTTGCAATATCACTAGGCTTACCAACTCTTTTTATATCTAGCTGTGAAACGTGAATTAAGCCTTCACATCCAGGCCATAATTCAACAAACAAACCAAACTCTTGAACTGAAACAACTTTAACTTTATAAACTTTGCCGATTTCTACTTCTCTAGCAATATCTTGAATCATTTTAATAGTCTTATCAATAATACTTTTATCATTATGATATACAATAACACGACCATCATCTTCTAAATCAACTTTGACAGCATCCTTATCTTGAACAGTTTTAACCCCAGATGCCTCACATATAATTTTTGTAATCATATCACCGCCACGACCAATTACATCTTTTATTTTGTCTGGATTAATATGAATAGTTTCTATCTTAGGTGCATATTTAGACAATTCTTTTCTTGGTTCTTTAATACATGCTTCCATAACATCTAATATTTGCATTCTTGCTTTGTTAGCTTGTTCTAAAGCTTCTTTTAATATTTGTCTACTAACACCTTTAATTTTTATATCCATTTGAAGAGCACATATACCATTTCTTGTACCAGCAACTTTAAAATCCATATCCCCCATATGATCTTCTAATCCTTGAATATCTGTTAAAATAGTATATTTATCGTCCTTGGTAATAAGTCCCATAGCAATACCTGCAACTGGAGCTTTGATTGGAACACCTGCTGCCATTAATGATAGACATCCTGCACAAATAGAAGCTTGACTACTTGAGCCATTACTTTCTAAGACATCACTAACAACTCTTATAGTATAAGGAAATTCTTCTTCACTAGGAATAACTTGTAATAAAGCTCTTTCTCCTAAAGCACCATGACCAATTTCTCTTCTACCTGGTGCCCCATATCTTCCAACTTCTCCAACACAAAAAGATGGAAAATTATAATGATGCATAAATCTCTTTTCGTCTTCAATCCCTAAGCCATCTAAAATTTGGTGTTCACCTAGAGCTCCTAATGTTGTTGTTGATAACACTTGAGTTTGTCCTCTTGTAAACAATGCTGAACCATGAGTTCTTGCTAATAAATCTATTCTAGCAGATAATGGTCTAATCTCATCCATAGCTCTTCCATCAGGTCTAATATGATCGTTTATAATTAGATTTCTAACTTCATCGCCTTCTATTTTATCAACTATAGATTTAACATCAGCTGAAACAGAAGAACTAATATCACTATCTTTATATTTATCTGTAAAATATTTAATAGTTTCTTCTTTTACTTCATCAATTTTAGCATATTTTTCTAATTTATCTTTGATTTGAATTGCAACTAACATTTTTTCTCTTGAAAATTCGATTACTTCTTGTCTTAAATTTTCATCTATTTTTTTTAGAGTAACCTCAGCTTTAGGAACACCAACTTCATCCACAATTTTTTCTTGAAACTCTATTAATTTCTTTATAGCTTCATGCCCAAACATTAGAGCATCAATCATATCACTTTCACTAACTTCACTAGCACCTGCTTCTACCATATTAATAGCATCTTTAGTTCCAGCAACAGATAAGTTAATATCACTTTTTTCAAGTTCACTAACACTTGGATTTATGATTAAATTGCCATCTACTCTTCCTACTACAACACCTGCAACAGGATCAGAAAATGGAATATTACTAATCATTAAAGAAATTGAAGAGCCTAGTAATGCTGTCATTTCTGGAGTACAATCTTGATCGACTGACATGACAGTATTTACAACTTGCACTTCATTTCTAAATCCTTCTGGAAATAAAGGTCTAATAGGTCTATCAATAAGTCTAGCAGCTAAAACAGCTTGATCGGTAGGTCTACCTTCTCTTTTTATAAAGCCACCTGGTATTTTTCCAACTGAGTATAATTTTTCTTGATAATTTATTGTAAGAGGAAAAAAGTCAGCATCAATAGCTTTATTACTCATAACACTTGCAGTTAATACAGCTGTGTCATTATATCTAACAAGGCAAGCTCCATTTGCTTGTTTTGCAAGTTCTCCTACTTCAACAACAATTTTTCTTCCTCCAAAATCTAATTCAAATACCTTCTTCTCCATTATTTCACTCCTTTAAATTTAAAATACTATATTCCTAAAATAAAGACACTCTAAAAAAATTGAGTGTCCACAATAATTATTAGTTATTATTTTCTTAATCCTAATTTACTAACAACTTCTCTATATTTCTTAACATCATTTTCTTTTAAATAGTTAAGTAAACTTCTTCTTTTACCAACCATCATTAAAAGACCACGCTTAGAATGTTTATCTTGCTTATTATTTTTCAAGTGCTCTGTTAAAGCATTAATTCTAGCAGTTAAAACAGCTATTTGAACTTCTGGAGAACCTGTATCTTTTTCATCTCTAGCAAATTCTTTAATTATTTTTGTTTTAACATCTTTCTTTAAAGCCATTGTTATCCCTCCTTCTTTATAGTTACACAAATTACATAGTATAATGTAAGAGGTACAAAATACCAAGTAAAAAGAACAATATAATTGTAATATATAAATTATATTATTGCAATACTTTTAAGATGATTTTTACTTTTTTCTAAACAATTTCTTATGTTTTTTCTCAAAAATGCTCTTTTGTTCTAATAATTTTTCCTCACTAGTTAAAACATTATGAATTTCTGTAAGCAACATATTATTGACTTCTAGTTCATCAATTTTTTCTAAAACATAACTCTTAAAATCTAAGAAACCTTTTTCTCTATCTAATAGTTTTAAGTATTCAAGTTCTTCTTTGGAATCGCTTTTCTTAAATAAATAGACAGACAGCCATAAATCAACTAAATATTTAAAAGAACTATCTTCAAAATATTTTGACTGATATTCTTCTAGAAATTGTAGCTTTTTAATATTAATATCTGTAATAATAGCTTGATTAGCTCTTTTCACGAAAACAACAATATTCATAGCATAATCATCTGATAGATTTTGACATTCACTAAAATAATTTTGATAAATTACTTTAATAGCCTCTTTATCTTTTTCTAATAAAGTTAAATCAGCTAGTGCTTTTTGATATTCTCCCTCTGATATATTTTTTTTATTTTTAAACATAAAAACCTCCCTATATATAATTATTATTATTTTTTTAATAAATTATTATAAATATCAACCAACATATCAGCAGTTTTATCTACACCAAGTAAAGAAGAGTCTATACAATAATCATAATCTCTAATACTCCCCCAAATATGTCCTTTATTTATAGATTCATAATATTTTTTTCTTTGTTTATCAATAATCTTTAATTGTTTTTTAGTTTCTTCATAACTTACATCATTTAATTTCATCTTTCTTCTAATTTTAAAATCTAAGTTATTAGAATAGATAAAAATGTTTATAACATTGTTTTTACCTTTTAAGATATTATTAGCATTTCTTCCTAATATAACACAACTTCCATGATTAGCAATATCGACAATTGTATCCCTAATTATAGATTGGTAAACATCACTAGAATAAATACCGTTATCTTTATAATTATTCATATTAAACATTTCTAAATTTTTTAATATTTCACTTTTATTTTTTTCATCATTTTCTTCTAATTTAGAGTAATCACATTTATTTTTTTCATAAGCCTTTGTTAAAATATTCTTATCATAAAATGGAATACCCAATTTTTTACTAACTAATTCTCCAATATATTTACCACCTGAACCATATTCTCTTCCAATAGTAATTATAACATTCATAAAAATATTTCCTTCTTTCTATAATTCAAATTGTGAATTGTAAAGTTCTGCATAAAAGCCTTTCTTTTTCATCAGCTCATCATGATTACCTGTTTCAATAATGTTTCCATCTTTCATTACTAATATTAAATCAGCATTTTTTATTGTAGATAATCTATGTGCTATTATAAATGAAGTTTTACCTTCTGTAAGTTTATCCATTGCTTGTTGTACCAACTCTTCTGTTCTAGTATCAACATTACTAGTAGCTTCATCTAAAATTAGGAATGGTGAATCTTCTATCATACCACGAGCTATAGTTAGTAACTGTCTTTGACCGGCTGATACACTATCATTATCAGAAAGTACAGTATCATAGCCATCAGGTAGTGTTTTAATAAAATGATCAAGTCCAACTGTTTTACATACTTCACTAACCTTCTCGTCAGAAATATTTTCTCTATTGTAAACAATATTTTCTCTAATAGTACCATTAAATAACCATGTATCCTGAAGTACCATTGTAAATAAATCGTGAATATTTTCTCTAGTTAATTCATTTATAGATACACCATCAATCTTAATATCACCAGAATTTATATTATAAAATTTCATAAGTAAATTAACCATTGTTGTTTTTCCAGCACCAGTTGGTCCGACAATAGCAATTTTTTCACCTGGTTTTGCCTTAGCACTGAAATTATTAATTGTAGGTTTATCATTACCATCATATTTAAATACAACATTAGAAAACTCAATCTTCCCTTTTACATTATTTTTTTCTAGATGTTTAACTATATTCTCCTGATTATCCATCTCTTTTTCATCAATAAAGTCAAATACTCTTTCACTAGCAGCTGCTGTTGATTGTAAACTAGTCATAGCCTGTGCTATTTGAGCAAGTGGAGATGTAAACAATCTTACATAAGTCATAAATGCTACTATAACACCAAAGGTAATAACATCATTCATAGTAAGTAATGCTCCAACAATACATACACAAACATAACCAAAGTTACCTATGAAGTTCATCATTGGCATCATTAGGCCAGATAAAAATTGACTTTTTCTATTAGCAATAAAAACTTTTTCATTATATTCATCAAATTTTCTATCAGCATCATATTTTCCATTATAAGCCTTTACAACATTAAGGCCTGAATATATCTCTTCAATGTGACCATTTAAATTTCCTAATTCTGTTTGACGAGCAACGAAATATTTTTGAGATTTTCCAAGAACTTTGAACATGAAAACAAATCCTATTAAACTTGATAATATTGCTGTTAAAGCCATTATCCAGTTAGTTATAAACATCATTATAATAGTTCCTAAGAATAAAGTTATGGAACTAACCAAAGTAGCTAGAGATTGGTTCATTGATTGAGCAATTGTATCAACATCATTAGTAACTCTTGATAGGATATCTCCAATAGCGTGACTATCAAAATATTTAAGTGGTAATTTATTAATTTTAGTAGATATTTTATTTCTTAATTTTCTTGCAAAATTATTAGAAACACTTGTCATTGCTATTGATTCAATATAATTAAATAATGCACTACATAAATATAGACAAACTAAGAACATAGCAATATTTTTAATAGCAGTCATATCCATCTCTGGCTCAACTATTTTTCTAATACTCTTAGGCATTTTATCTAATTTTGCATATATTTTCTTTGTAGAAGATTTCTTATTTACACTACCAATAGCATTTAAAAACTTTGCTTGATCTCTACCCGTTACTTTAACACCATCTATTGTAACACTATCAATCAAGACAGAACCTATACTTTCTGGAATTTTAATACTTTGGTTTTTACTAGCTTTCTTATCACTCATTTTTGATATAACACTTAAAAATTCTTTTTTATCAGTTGTTGATATTTCTACTCCGTCAGTAGTAGTTTTAGGTAATATAATTTCTAGAGCATTATCAGACAACTCTGTTAAACCAGTCATCATAGACATAGTATCACCAGATGAGGTCATTATTTCTTTAATTTTTTGTTTTTCAGAATCATCTATTTTATCAGATGTCATAATTTGAGATATTGATTCTTGAGTTAAATTAATCTGTAAAACATCAGATAATGAAGATTTTAATTTATCTTCAGTTAAACTATTAGTAATATTTTTACTAAGCTTTTCCATATTTTTAGTATTAATTACTAGACCGTGAGATATTTTATCAGTTAAATCAGAAAGTTTATTTGGAGCTAAAATAGATAAAATAGAACTCAACATAGCAAGTATTAAGGCAATTGCAATTAATTTTCTAAAACCACTTAATTCTTGAAATAAACGTTTGATAGCTCCTTTAAAATCTTTAGCTTTCTCTGCTGCTCCCATGCCTTGAGGACCTCCTGGACCACGATGACGTCTAGTTGTCTTAACTTCTTCTTTATTATCCATTTTCTAATTCCTCCTTCGACAATTGTGATAAAGCTATTTGCTTATATACATCACAAGTTTTTAATAATTCTTTATGTGTTCCCATGCCTACACATTCTCCATTATCAAGAACTAGAATTTTATCAGCATTCATAATAGTCCCTATTCTTTGAGCAACTATCAAGCTAGTCGCATCTTTAGTATATTTTTTTAATTCACGTCTTAATACTGAATCTGTCTTATAATCTAGAGCAGAAAAAGAATCATCAAAAATATATATTTCTGGTTCTCTAGCAATAGCCCTAGCAATAGCTAATCTTTGCTTTTGACCACCACTAACATTAGTACCACCTTGAGCTATATGAGTTTCAAGACCATTATCCATCTTAGATATGAATTCAGAAGCTTGAGCGACTTCAACAGCCTTTTCTATTTTTTTCTTATCAAATCCAGCATGGCCGTTGTTTCCGTAGCCAACATTAAAATTAATATCACCATTAAACATAACAGCTTTTTGAGGAACATATCCAAGTTTATTATGTAAAAATTCTTGCTTGTATTCCTTAACATTAACTCCATCTACTAATACTTCTCCTTTAGTAGCATCATAAAATCTAGGAACTAGATTAATTAAAGTAGATTTACCACTACCAGTAGAACCTATAAAAGCAACTGTTTCTCCTTTATTGGCTTTAAAACTAATATCTTTAAGTAAATATTCTTCAGCATCTGGATATTTAAAGGAAACATTTTTAAATTCAACAACACCTTTTAATTTTGTTTTATTTTTAGCTAATGTTCCATCTTTAATGCTAATATCTGTATCTAATACTTCATTTATACGTTTAGCTGATACATTAGCACGTGGTAACATCATAAAAATCATAGCAAGCATTAAAAATGACATAATTATCTGCATAGCATATGAAGAAAATACTACCATATCACCAAATAAAGATAATTTCATAACCAAAGTTGAGTTCTTAATTAAACTAGCTCCTACAAAATATATTGATAGTGTTAGAAAATACATTACTAAATACATAACGGGAGACATAATCGCAAAAGCTTTTTGATTAAATAATTGTAAATTTGTAAGTTCATTATTAACAGCTGAGAATTTATCTTCTTGATATTTTTCAGCATTAAATGCTCTAACAACTCTAATTCCTGTTAAATTTTCTCTAGTAACATTATTTATTTTATCTGTTAATTTTTGTACTATCTTAAATTTAGGAAGTACTAAAACAATAAGTACACCAATAACTGACATTAAAACAGCAACAGCAACAGCAGTTATAGCACTCCATTGCCAGCTTTTGTTTAATATCTTACATACAGCCCAAATAGCAGTAATTGGAGCTTTTATTAAAAGCTGTAATCCCATAGCAATGAGCATTTCTACTTGCGTAATATCATTAGTAGTCCTAGTGATCAAGCTACTAGTAGAAAATTGTTTTATTTCTTGCATAGACATTTCTTCTACTTTATTGAATAATTGTTTTCTTGTACGAAGTGAAAAAGTAGCTGACAGACCAGAAACTAGATACCCAACTATTACAGCACCAACTAAACTACCAAATGCACACAAAAGCATATATGCACCATTTTTTAATATATCAGCCATTTTACTACCTTCAGTTTGAACTAAAACGGTAATTTCAGACATATAATCAGGCATTTTTAATTCCAACCATACTTGAGCAAATATTAAAACAAAACATACAAGCATAAGTCCCCACTCTTTTTTCGTAAAATTCTTAAATAGTTTTAACATTACACACCTCTTCCTCTCTTATTATATTCTAAATTCATATCTTCAACATTACTTTTCATTTTTTCTAGTACCCTTGAAAAAACCTCTAAATCATTAGAAGATATATCTTTAACAACAACCTTTTCGATTTTTTCTAATTTCTTTCTATTTTTATCAAATATTACTCTAGCATTAGCATTTAATATTATTTTTTTAGCTCTAGCATCATCTTCAGTTATAACTCTTTCAATTAAATTATTCTTCTCCATCGTAGCTAAAACACCAGATACTGTAGCTCTTGTCAAATTAAGAACCTTTTCTAAATCTTTTTGATAAATATTTTTATCTTTATTTTCTAAAATATACCCTATTATTTGCATTTGTGTAGGAGGTATTAAACAGCAATTATCTAGTTTCTTAACATCCAAATCTCTTATAAAAAATCTCATTATAGCTTTTTCTAGACTTTTAATTTGATATAATACTTTTACATCTTTCATAATACACTCTCTTTCATTAATAGTTGTCGTACATAAATACTACTACTAGCTATTATAATTGTCAAGTGCCTAACAAAAATGCAACAATTTCCCACAATTAATATTAGCCCCTTAATTATATTATTCTACTTTTATTTAAGAAATCCTCCTAAATTGGAAAAATTTCTTTAAAAATTTTAGAAATTAAAAAAATAAATAGTCTCTCAACTACTTATCTTCAACCTCAAAATCTTCAAGTTCACCATCTGCTTTAAGAATTTTATTTACTTTATCACTAACTTCATTTAATTTTAATGAGCACTCACGAGAAAGTTTCATAGCCTCCGTATATTTATCTATAGCATCATCTAAATTTACTTCACCACTCTCTAACTCACTAACAATTGTTTCTAATCTTTTTATTTTATCTTCAAAAGTACTCTCTTTTTTTGTATCAGCCATCTTTTCTATTCACCTCCAAAACTCTAGAAATTACTACACCATCACTAAGTTCTACTGCAATTTTATCATCATTCTTTACTCTACTAATATCACTAACTACTTTATCATCTAGTTTAACTATTGCATAGCCTCTTTTTAAAGTATTCATTGGATTTAATACTTCTAATTTATTTATTATTCCCTCTAATTTTTGACTTTTAAATTTATATAAAACTTCTGGATTATTAAGAATATAATTCTCACTACACTTAAATAATCTAGTTTTAGCATTAGTAAGTAAAATTTCCATCTCTTTATTTAACTTATCTGTAATAACTTTTAAATTCTCTTGTTTGTTCAAATATAAAATATTGGGATTATTTAGAACATAACTTTCTTTTAGCTTAAATAAATTTATTCTATTTATCTCTATTATTTTATTGATAATCTGATTTGTTCTATCAATAAGTAAATCTAATTTTTGTTCCTTTACTTCATACATATTACTAGGTTTCTTTAGGACATAACTTTCTTTTAAGTTAATTAATACTTTTTTATTTTTTTCTATTAAATTACAAACAGCATTATAGCTTCTATTTTTAGCATTAGTTAAGTAATCACTAACTGTATTAATATCAACTACCGCTAACTCTGCTGCTGCAGTTGGTGTAGGTGCTCGTAAATCTGCTACAAAGTCTGCTATAGTAAAATCGACTTCATGCCCAACAGCACTTATAACAGGAATTTTGGAATTATATATAGCTCTAGCTACTACTTCTTCATTAAATGGCCATAAATCTTCAATAGAGCCACCACCACGTCCTACTATTAGAGTATCTAAATTATATTTTTGAGCCATATTTATCTTATTAGCAATGTCTAAAGCTGCATCTTTACCTTGAACTAATGCTGGAAATAGTATTGTATTTACTATCGGATATCTTCTTTTTATTGTTGTAAGTATATCCCTAATAGCTGCTCCAGTTGGAGCTGTAACAATTCCTATCGTAACAGGCATTTTCTTAATTTTTCTCTTTCTCTCTTTAGCAAATAATCCTTCTTGTTCTAATTTTTTCTTTAATTGTTCATAAGCAACATAGAGATTTCCAACACCTGATTCTTGCATCTCTTCTACATATATTTGATAACCTCCACTAGCTTCATATACAGTTACCTTCCCACATACTAATACCTTCATTCCATCAATAGGTTTAAAGTTAATTTTACTAGCACTACTTTTAAACATAACGGCATTTATTCTGCTACCCTCATCTTTTAGAGTAAAATAAAAATGTCCTCTTGTATGGGCTTTAAAATTTGAAATTTCTCCTTTCAAATAAACTTGCCTTAAGTATACATCAGAATCCATTTTATACTTTAAATATTTGTTAAGTTGCGTTATAGTTAAATAATTATTTTGCATCTTCACTTTCTCCACATTCATCATGATAAACTTTATCTAACACTCCATTTATCATTTTACTAACAGCCAAATCACTATAATCATTAGCTAAAGTAATAGCTTCATCTATACAAACTTTATTAGGTACTGAAGTAAAAATAAGTTCATATATTCCCATTTTTAATATTGCTTGATCAGTTAAACCTAATCTAGAAACATCCCAATTTTTTAGATATTTATTAGCAATTTCCGTTAAATAATCATCTTTTTCTATTACACCATCAATAAGTTCTTTAGCAAAATCATCACTAATAGCTTCCATATCATTTATAGCACTCTCTAAATTAAATTCAATTTTATTTTTTTTATATAGAAAATATTGATAAAGAACACTCATCGCAACAATTCTAGATTTATTTCTTGATAAACTCATAGACATATCACCTCACTCACAATAATATGATAACATAATTTCTAATTTTTGTATATAACATTAACTACAAACATTTGTTTGACACAAATTCTTTTATATGATAGACTTTTATTAGAGGTGTAATATGAAAAATTCAAAAGAATTATCTACAAAACAAAATAATATTTTAATATTTATTAAAAAATTTATTGCTGAAAATGGCTATAGTCCTTCTGTTAGAGATATATGTAAAGGAGTTGGATTAAGCTCACCTGCAACAGTTCATGTTCATTTATCTAATTTAATTGAAAAAGGTTATTTAAGAAGAAATCCGAAAAATAATAGATTGTTAGAACTTATGACTCCAAATGAATTTGATAAAGTTGCAGAGCAAACAATAGATGTGCCTTTATTAGGAAAAGTTGCTGCTGGAAATCCTATAGAAGCAATTGAAAATCCAGATGAATATTTTCCTATTCCCACACAGTTATTGCCAATAGGTAAAAATGTTTTTACACTAAGAGTTAGTGGTGATAGTATGATTAATAAAGGAATATTTAATAATGACATTGTTATAGTTGAGCAGACAAATACAGCAAAAAATGGTGAAATAGTTGTAGCAATGAATGATGATAACGAAGTAACTTTAAAAACATTCTATAAAGAAAAAAACTTTTTCAGACTTCAGCCTGAAAATGATTTAATGTTACCAATAATTTTAAAAAAAGTAACTATCTTAGGAAAAGCAATTGGACTATATAGAAAGTTCTAGCTTTTAAAGATAGTTTTTAATATGTATTAATCAAAATGTAATTTACAATTTTTAACAGGTCCATAACTAAATCTATGATACTTACAAGTACCATACTTTTCAAGTGCTTCTAAATGTTTTTTTGTTGGATATCCTTTGTTATGAGCTAAATCATACATAGGATATTTTTTATCAAGTTCATACATCATTCTATCTCTAGTTACTTTTGCAATAACAGAAGCTGCTGCTATAGAAATACTCTTAGCATCTCCTTTAATTATAGAAGTTGTAGGAATATCTATATCAAGTGGCATAGCGTCTATTAAGATATGCTCTATTTTAATTTTTTTATTAGCTTCTGTAATAGCCCTTTTCATAGCAATTTTTGTAGCTTCATAGATATTATATTTATCTATTTCTTTCTCTGTACATTCTCCTATTCCAACAGCTAAAGCTTCTTTCATGATAATATCATAAAATTTATCTCTTTTCTTTTCTGATAGTTTTTTAGAGTCCGTAAGTCCATCTAATAAAAAATCTTTTGGTAACACTACGCAGGCAGTAATAACACTACCTATTAAAGGACCTCTTCCTACTTCGTCTACACCACCAATTATAGTTATTCCTTGATTATTTAATTCCCTTTCATATTTATATAAATCTTCCATTTTAATCACCTAAAATTATTTCTATTATATCTTTGAAAAGTATCCATTCTTTTTTGTAAATTAGTAACTTGTCCTGAAACAGAATGCTCTTTTCTCATTTCTTTTCTAACATCTTCTTTATCTCTAATTCCAAACATTTTTAAATTAAATTCTTTTTGTTGTTCTTTTATTTTTTTAGCATTATCATTATGATTAGCATGCCACCTGCTATCAAATACTTCTGTTAAATCATTAACTCTTTTATTATAATTCATGTTATTCTCCTTTATTTATCTAGATTTTCTTCTTAAATATTCATCTAAATTTTTTGCTTCTCCTACATCATCTTCCAAATAGCTAACTAAGTCAATTTTGCTATACATATTACTATATTTTTGCTTTATTCTACTAAAATTTATACCATTAATTCGGCAATATGTAGTAAAAAGGCTACCCATTATATAATCATTAAACATTTGAATATTGTTAAATCTGGAAATACTGTCATTTATTTCAAATCTTCCACAATCTATAATATATATTCCATCATTAAATACAGAATTAGCATAACTTGCATCATTTACTAAAACCTTATAATCGCCTAAAGTTAAGAAATCATCATATAATTTTTCTAGTTCTTTTAAAGTTATATCAATATCTTTTAGCATAAATTTTTCTATTCCAAAATCAACAACATATTTAGAAATATATCCTTTTAATCTTCTTTTTTTGTCTAAAATAAGACTTTCAGGAAGGATTACTCTCTTAGTAGGAATTTCTTTTAAATAGTCTATTTTTTCCTTTGTCATAAGTTCAGTATCACAAAATGGTTTATATAATTTGTAAGCTTTTTCTCCTATTAAATAAACACGAACTTTAGTTCCTTCACCTATTAAAGGAGAATATCGCATATTATAAGGATTAAGTCTTACTTTTTTGCCATCTATTAAAAATTTCATTTACATCACCCTCTACATTAATTTTATAAATAGACTATACATAATAAGTGCTAGTGGTTTTCCTAATAAGATTATTAAGATAAATTTACGAAAACTCATATCACTAAGTCCAGCTACATAACATAGTAAATCATCAGGAAGTCCTGGTAAAAATATTCCAAGAGCAAAAATTTTATTAAACTTATTAGTTCGAATGTAACCTAAATATTTATCTAATGTTTCTTTTTTAAATAACTTACCAACTAGCTTAACACCATATTTACGAGATAATAAATAGCTAATTGTCGAGCCAATAACTAGTCCAATATAATTATAGATAAAACCCCATAATGGGCCAAAGACCAAAACTCCAGCAAAACAACTAGCTCCACCTGGTATTACAGGAAAAACCACTTGAAATAATTGAAGAAAGATAAAAAAGCCAGGTGCCCAAAAGCCAAATTTTTTCATATAATTTACTAAAATCATTTTATCTTGAAAAATACCTAAATGCAAGCCATATAAAACAAAAACTATAAGAAGTAGCGTAACAACAATTGTTACTACTTTAAATAAAAATTTAACCATATTTTCCTGCTTCATTCTACCACTTCCATCTAATTATTATTAATTTGTTCAGCTAAATTTCTTAGCTTTCTAAATCTATGATTTAAACCTGATTTACTAATTGAATAACCAAGTTCCTTACTCATAATATCAGCTAATTCTGCTAGAGAACTTTCTGGATATTTAGTTCTATAAGAAACAGCTTCTCTTAACTTTGAATCTAACATTTCCATTAATCCATTATCTTCTATTATTTTTACATCTTTAAGTTGTTTATTAGCTGTTAAAAAGATTTTATCCATATTAGCTTGTTCGCAGTTATTTAATCTATTAGTCATATTTTTATGATCCCTATATATTCTAATATCCTCAAAATACATAACCCCACTATAAGCTTTAATAATTCTTAAAAAATCACTTATTTTTTCAGCTTCCTTAATATAAATCATATAATTTTTTTCTCTTCTAATAATTTTGCTATTCAAGTTAAAATTATTAAGAATATTATTAATAAATGTAGCATATTCTACACTATCTGCAACAATTTCTAAATGATATCTACTAGTTTTTGGATCATTAACACTACCACTAGTCATAAAAACACCTCTTAAGTAAGCTCTTATATCATCATCATCTGCAATGATATAATTATGTGGAACTTGAAGAAGGTAGTTATTACTATCAATAATAGATAAATCTCTTAATATTTCTTTATAATTATTATTAACTGTCAATATATATATAAGATTATTATTAAGACCACTTCTTCTTCTGACTGTTATTACTGGAATAATATCATATATATCTTTAAATAAAGTAAAAATTCTTCTAGCAACACTATTATTTTCTACTGTTATTTGTAAATTTTTACTTATAATACTACTATTTCTTAAAATAGCTGATAATTCTGCTAATTTTTCTGTTCTGTTTTCTTCTACTTTTGATACTTCATCTTTGATAATCATTGAAAAGCTCATTATACATCACCGCTATTATTTATATAAGTAAAGATATCAAGAGCTGTTCTAACGCTATCATGACGTACTTGATTATTAACTATTTTTACTAAATTATCTTCTATTACCTTCACATTCATTTTCTCTAATTCTTCTTTATCTAAAGGAATTGGTTGGCTGTTTTCTTCATTATATAATTTAAGAATCTCTTCACCAACTTGACCATTATTAGCAATTACAACATCAATAAAATTGCCTTTAGCATATCTATTTATCTGTTTTACACAATCACTAACAGAATAATTATCTGTCTCACCATGTTCAGTCATAATATTACTTATATACATTTTTTTAGCGCTACTATTTTTAAGAATTTTTACAACTTCATCACTAAGTAAATTTGGAATAACACTAGTATATAAACTACCTATTCCTATAATTATCAAATCTGCTGTATCCAATGCCTGAATAACTTCTCTAGTAGGTTTTACTTCATTTTTATATTCAATATAATCAATCTGTCTGAAAGCCTTAGTAATATGACTTTCTCCTTCTATAGTACTACCATCCTTTGTATGTGCTACCAATATAGCATTATCTTCTGAAAATGGTAAAATGCGTCCCTTAATATTAAAGATTTTACTGATTGTTGTTAAAGAATCTGTTAAATTGCCTGTAATATTAAAAAGAGCTGTTAAAAGTAAATTTCCAAATGCATGACCATCTAAATCACTATTAGTATTAAATCTATATTGAAGTAATTGTTCAACAATAGGTTCAACTTCTGATAATGATACCAAAACTTTTCTTAAATCACCTACAGCAGGTATTTTAAATTCTTCTCTTAATCTTCCTGTAGATTCCCCATCATCTGCTACTGAAACAATTGCAGTTATATCTATAGGAAATAGTTTTAGTCCACTAAGTAATACTGATAAACCAGTACCACCACCTAACACTACAACTTTCTTCATCTTTATCCCTCATTTCTTAATAAAGTATAACACAAAAAAAAGAAATAATATTTATTACTCCTTAATATTTACAATTTTATTTACAAATAAAGGTAAAACAGTTTTTAAGTTAGACTCCCCAACCACTTCATTTATATACGTTCTACCATCTTCGCATACTTCTTTAACTATTTTATAGTTATCTTTTATATCATCTTCATTATCATTACATTCAGCTATATAATAATAATTATTGTTATTATGTGTAACACCTGTTACAACTAAATATTTTTCTTTATTACCTAAAGTTATAATTTTATTTACTTCTATCTTCATGCTATGCTCCCTCCCTACTATTAGATAAATTATCATCTAAACTTGGAAAGCTTAAATCAGATAGGTTATTATTACTGCTTCCAAAGAAGTTATTTGGATCAATTGTACCATTTGCTGGCTGAATATCTGGTAAGCTATTTAAATCAATTGGATTTTCTTCACCAGAAGACCAAAAATCATTATTATCATTATCGGGCATATTTATACTACTATTCATAACTTCATCTATATCAGTATTAGCAAGAGTATTATTAAATAAAGGATTTTCTTCATCATGATTTATTTCACTCGTATTATTTTTATCTAAATTATTCCCAAAGAAGTCTTCTGGATCAGCACTAAAATCATTTTGAGAGCTATTATTACTAATATTAGTATCAAATAAAGGATTTATCTGACTAGTATTACTTTCTTCATTTTTATTGTTAGAAAAATCTATAGAATTTTTAGAAGGTAATTTTTCTTCTTCCTTTTCAGCTGGTTTTTCTTCAGACTTTGGTTCTACTTCAATTTTAGTTTCTGTTTTTGGCTTAACCCCTAACATCTCGCCAACTCTTTTCATAACATTATTAGATTTTAATATAGCTTCCTCTAAATTAATTTTGCTAGCATCATAAACACTTACAACTTGATTATCAGCATAATCTTCTGTATCAATATCACTTGCAACTACTTGTTCAGTAGTACTTTCAATTGCATTACTAGTTGTTAAATCTTTGCTATCATTATTTTGATAAGTAACACTATCACTTACTATATTATTATCAAAAATATTATTGTTATTATCGATTATATCATTATTATTAGTATTATTTAGTTCAGTATTATCATTTAATCCTACATTGCTATCAAAAGAAATATTAGAACTATTAGTAACTTCATTTGGTATAGTCTCAATATCACTAGCTTTATCAGTAGTAGCAGAAGTAATAATTGGTTCACTATCATAAGTATCAATTATACAAAATTCTTTTAATAAAGACAAAATTTCTACCTTTTGATTATCTTGCTCCAACTCATTAACAATTTTTCTTTTATTTTCAATTTGTTCATTTAAATATTCTATATCTTCTATATTATCTTTTTGTTTTACAATATCATTATATTGTCTTTCAAGTAAATTATAGATACTTTCTAATATATCATCATTAGTTATTTCAAGTTGTTTTCTAATTTCTATTCTATCATAAATAATTTCATTAACAGCATCTCTTTTTACTAATAACTTACTATACTCTGTTTCTTCACCATTTAATATTATATATAATTTAATTAAATATTCTATTTCTTTATTATTATAGTAAGCTTCTTTTGCACCATTTACATATGATAAATACTCTTTTTCTTCCTCGCCATCTATACCAGCTTGATCAAGAGTATTAAAGGATTTATTAAAAATATCTAGACTTTTTTTACTATCCTCAACAAGCGTCATAATATCATTTAGTTTTAAAGACGCATTATCCACTGTAATATCTTTAAATTCTTCTCTCTTTTTTATTATATTTTCAAACCTACGCAACAATTCCTTTTCATTCTTTAAATTTTGTTCTTCTGACTTTGCTTTGTTAACGTATGCATCATTAAGTTTATTTTCTAATTCATCTATCTGACCAGAAAGAGAATTAATATTCTTTGTGTTGCTTAAATATTCTCTTATAAAGCTAAGTCTACTTTTATATTCATCTAATTTATCATAATATTTTATTGGTGGTAAATTCATAAGCTCATAGCCAGTTACATTAGAAAAATCGCTAAGTAAAGATAATCTTTGTTCTACTCTTCCACCAATGTAATCAACTAAAACAGTTAATTTTTTTTCTTCTTCTTCCAATGTTAAAGTATCATAAAATTTTCCATCTAATTCTTTTAAATAAATTTCATCATTCATAGCATCTATTTCTCTTGAAGCATCTTCAAAATTATTTATAGTATCTTCCTTATCATCATTATTTCCTAATAATAAGCTCATTCTTAAAATCTTATATTTATTCTCTTTTATCTTATTACTATTTATAGTATCTTGCATTATCATCACCTCTTTTTATTCTAAAACCAACTATTCTTCTTAGCTTTATCATCTTCTACAAATTTATTCAAATCTTTAAATTCTGAATCATCAAAGAATGAATCTTCATTATTTAAACTAGGAAATTTAGGAAAAATATCATCTTTTTTTTCTAAAGTCACTTTAGGAAATACATCTTTTTTTTCAGTTTCTTTTACATTTGAAACAAAATTATTATCAAAACGATTATTTTGAATTACTGGAATACCATCATCTTTTGTACGCGATTTCCATTTTCTAGAAAATATATCATCACTTGGTCTTACATTTACCTTAGAAACATCAGGAGTTTTAGAAATTCTACTTCTTGTTCTTTCTATTTTTTCACTATTTTCTAAAGTTCTATCCATAAAAGCTTCTTTTTCTTTTGAATATTCTTTTGAATGGTAAGCATCTTCTTCTATTTTATCAATCACTTTATCAACATTTTTTAATGTTCTATTGTATTCTGATTTTGTTTGAGGTTCTTTATCATCTTTTGTTGAAGATAAAACAGGGTTCTTTTTTTCAACTAGAAGTTGCTTAGTTCTTTCTTCAATTTCTTTTTTTCTTTCTTCTTCTAAAGCTTTTTGCCTTCTAAGAATTTCTTGGTGTTTTTTCTTTTCTTCTTCTAATTCTTTTTTCTTTCTCTCTTCTTCTTGCTTTTTCTTTTCTAGTAATAATTGCTCTTGATATTTTTTCTCATTTTCTAATAAATTAGCTAAAATCCCTTTAAATTGATCGCTAGAATTTTCTTGTTTAATTTCTTCTAATGTCCTTAATTTATTTTCTTTTTCTTCTTCTAAGCTTTTTAAAGTAGCTTTATCTTGTTGCTCTAACTTTATTGTTGCATATTCTTTATTTAATTCATCTCCAACTTCTAAATATAGTTCACTGCTAACAATACCAGTTAAAATATTATTAATTTCTTCTCTTTTAGTTAAAAGCTCTTCATAACTATCTACATCTTCATCATATACTTCCATCAATCTAAGAATTAATTTTTTTTCTTTATATCTTTCATACTCTAAAGTAATAGATGCTAACATATTATCACACTCAATAATAATCTCCGATGAGCAATCTTTTCTAGCAATTTTAGCATTTTCTTTAGCTTTTTCCAATGAATATCCAAGTTCAGTATAAGCTAAATCAATTTCTTTTTTGCGCTCTTTTAACTCGTATAAAGAAAACTTTTTAAAAGCAGTATCTAAGATTTTTTTCATTCTAATCTCTAATTGCTTATTTAACATTTTGTTTGAATTTACTTTATCACTAGCTTTTTTTATACTAACATTCAAGTTAGAAACTTCATCTTTTAAAGTACTATTAAGTCTTATATTATTTTTATATTTATCTATTATTTTTACTTCTTCTTTATATTCATCCAGTTTATCTTCACCAAGAACAGAAATATAATCTAAAGTAATTCCTGTAACATCAGCATTACTAGTAACTTGATTATTAACATAAGCTCTTCTCTCATTAATTAAATTTACTAACTCTAATAATCTATTTTTTTCCTCATCCATAAGATAAGTTTTTCTATTAACAACTTTTGTATATTTTTCTTCATAAATGTTATTAGTAATATCTAAAACATTTTTAATAATTCTTGTCATTTGATAGCAAACATCTTGCTTTTGCTCTAAATCTCCAGTTAATGTCAAACTTTTAGAAAGCATTTCATACTGTTTTAACATCCTAATAACCGAATCATTAGCATACTCTATCATAGCTAATCACCTCTTATTTTCAATTATATACTATTTAAATTTTTTGTCAATTTATTTGAAAAACATTTACAAATAAATTATTACTTTAAAAATATAGACATACAACAGTAATTATTAATGTTAAATTAATATTTTTCACCTCAAAATCAAGAAAATAAGTATTTTTTTTAAAAAAATAAGCTAAAAGTCTTGCCAAAGCAGAAAAACTATTATATAATGAACTAGTCAACGGAAATTGACACATCTAATACATAATGCCTGAGTGGCGGAATAGGTAGACGCACAGGACTTAAAATCCTGCGAGATTTAACCCTCGTGTCGGTTCAAGTCCGACCTTAGGCACCATTTTCGGAGAAATACCCAAGTCTGGTTGAAGGGACCGGTCTTGAAAACCGGGAGGTCGTGAGAACGGCGCAGGGGTTCGAATCCCTTTTTCTCCGCCATGTTTATAATTTATCGCGGGATGGAGCAGTCTGGTAGCTCGTCGGGCTCATAACCCGAAGGTCGTTGGTTCAAATCCAGCTCCCGCAACCAATTTTGGTCCGTTAGTCTAGAGGCCTATGACGTCTGCCTGTCACGCAGAAGATCACGGGTTCAAATCCCGTACGGACCGCCATTTATGGCTGCATAGCTCAGTCGGTAGAGCAGAGGACTGAAAATCCTCGTGTCAGTGGTTCGATTCCACTTGTAGCCACCAGTTTAAGTTTATTAATTAACACTTAAGTTTTTACTTAAGTGTTTTTTTGATAAATTATGCTTGTTCTTTATATTTAAAACATTGTAATATATAAAGACTTTATAAAAATCACACCTAAAATTTAGATGTGATTTTCAATGAATCTCAATTAGAAGAACCAGTTTTTAAATTTTCTTCTAATTCAATATTATTTATTATTTTTGCTTTATTCTGCATTTAATCTTAAAATGTTTTTTATTCTTTTTTTCTAAATATTTCTCTTTATTAATTAAAGAATTATTTGAAGAACAAGAATTATTACTAGCTTGTTCAATGATTTTAGCTCTTATTTCTTCTAAATCTTTCTTCCTACTCTCACTATTTAATTGCATTTGTAAATCTTTTAGATTAATACTTCTAGGATTCATATATGGAATTATTTGCCCTGCAACATCTTTTACAAAAATATATCTTCCAGTTAAAATACCATCTTTTTTAACTAATGCCATAGTTGCTCTTTTAGGTGGCTTTTTAGACTTAGAATAAAGATAAGATGCCATAACTTTATGCGTTAACTTTTCCTTTCCAGTATATGGAACCCCTAAATAAACGTCCATAAACTCTTCTACACTTATTATATTTTTTGAACTAATACTTAATTTCAACAAAAACACCTCAAACTTCCATTCAATTAAATATTAGCACACATACTTAGTAAAGTAAATAAAGTTACATAAATTAGTAATTATTTACAACAATTTTTTATTAAATTATGTTAAAAACAAACTCTAACAATTGTACCTGTTACTAAATTACTAACCTTATTAACGATTATTTCAGCATCTTCTTCCATACCTTTACCAATCCATTCTAAAACGATAGAAACAAAAGCATATTTATAAAAATTAGCTATAAAAGCTTTATCTTGTTTAGTTAATTTTTTTTCTTTAACTTGTTTCTCTATTTCTGAATATATAATTGGATATACCATTTCATATAAATTCTTTCTTAATATTTCTAGAGAAACAGAGTGATAAATATTTTCAACGAAGACTTGTTCTTCTTTCATTATTTCAAAAATAGCCAAAAACTTATCTTCCCATTTTTCATATTCACCTTTACTATGTAAATTTTTATTAAATTCTTCAATACAAATCCATTCTACTAAATCTCTTATATCTTGAAAGTGATAGTAAAACGTTTGTCTGTTAATATCACTTCTTTTAGCTATATCATTTATGGTTATTTTATTAAATGATTTTTCTTTTAATAAATCTTTAAAAGTATATGCAATTGCTTTTTTTGTTGTTAAACTACTCATATTACCACCAAATAGTATTATACATTAAAAAAGATATGAAATAAATACCATTGTAAATATTTCATATTTTAATTTTATTTAAATAACCCACTTTCTTTGAAAAGAATTTCTAAATCTGTATCTTTAATTTTCTTTTTAACAGCTTTTATGAGTTGCTTTTCTACAAAAGTCAGTGATATATCCTCAAGTAGTTTTTTATCAATAGCATAATAACATGCTTTTAATAGTTCTCTTACATCATATTTACTACCCCAAACTTCTGGAACAGCTCTATCAACATTTAAAAGAGTATATACTGCTTCCATACCAGTACGAATAGAATACTCTGTTGTAAATATTGTATCTCTTGGTGTTTCGGCAAATTGACCTAAAAAGGCAAAATTAATAGCATCCTTTGGTACAACTAATGGTCTATCATTCTTTTCCCTTGGTTGGAAAAAAGCATTTATATATGGCATATAACAAGTAGTTGTATTACACTTATCAGCATACTTTTCAATTTCATCTTTAGGAAATCCAATATGATATAACCATTCTTCACATACTTCTTTTCCAGTACATAATCTAATTGGTTTTTTCATAAAGTTTCCTTCTTTATTAGTGTTTAATGCATATACCCAAACTAATACAGTATTCTTATCTTGAGCTTTAAATTGTGGTTGTCTATTAATAGTCCATGATAAATACCAATTTTTAACACTATCTTTAACAGTTACAATTCCACCTGTTGTAACTCTTCCCTTTCTAGGATCACGCTTACAAATATTCATAATATACTTTATAATTCTCTCATCACTAACAGCAATAGTAGCACTCATCCAATTAGTTTTTTCAACATCACTACAAAACTTATCAGGATTACCAAACTCACCATCACTAGCTTGAATCGCAATATTTTTCCACATATTCCAAGATTCACCATAACCATTTTTTATAATTGATAAATCTGGGGCATTATTTTGATCACCATAACAAGAAGTATCAGTACAACAACCATTAGTAATAAATACCAAATCATCTTCTGTTAAAGAAATAATCTTTTCTTTCCCATTATTTTCATATATTATTTGTTTAGCAATCTTTTTACAACTTTGGTTTTCAATTATAACATTTTTTACATCAATTCCATAATTTATTTTTACACCATGCTCCTGCAAATAATTAACAAGGGGCAAAATCATAGATTCATATTGATTATATTTTGTAAATCTAAGTGCTGAAAAATCTGGTAATCCATCTATATGATGAACATATCTACATAAATATCTCTTCATTTCTAATGCTGACGACCATTTTTGAAAAGCAAACATAGTCTGCCAATATAACCAAAAATTAGTTTCCCAAAACGATTCTGGTAAAACATCAGATATTTTTTTATTTTCCAACTTTTCTTCTGGTGTAATAAATAGTTTAGATAAAGCCATTGCAGACTCTTTATCTAACTTAAATAATTTATCTGTATGTGCATCTTCTCCACAATTAATAGTAGCTCTGCAAAGTGAATAATTAGGATCATGCTTATTTAACCAATAGTACTCATCAAGTACAGAAACATTCGAATCCTCTATTGATGGAACACTTCTAAACATATCCCACATACATTCAAAATGATTATCCATCTCACGACCACCACGCATATAAAATCCTTTCGTGACATCTTTTCTGCCATCACAAGAACCACCTGCTAAATCCAATTTTTCAAGTAAGTGTATATTTTCTCCCTTCATTTGAGCATCTCTTACTAAATAAAAAGCTGCTGAAAGACCTGCTAGTCCTGTTCCTATTATATAGGCTCTTTTCTTATCAACACCAATTGGTTTTTCAGGTCTAGCAAAAGCTTCATATGTTCCAGCTCCATAATACATATCTTATCCCTCCTTATAATTACTAGTAAATTATACTACTTTAAATATCAACAACAATAATCAATCCTTTTCTATTGTATTAACAATAATATTATTAACTAAATTTGACTAATTATTAATACACAAGTAATATAAATGTATATTTTTTAGACAACTAGCTATATTTATAAAAAAAAATCAATCACTTTTTATGTTAATTTTATTAATATTATAGTTTTTAGAAGAATAATTAAAATTATATTTCGATATAGTCTTATTTTTTATTACTAAAAAGGAGCTAAGATGATTATATAATTATAAGTACTACCATCTAAAATTACATTTTTAAAGTTATTATCTAAATTTAATAAAGCAATGTTATAGCTTATTTTGTATATATCTTTTTCTGAATAGTTGATTTATTATTTTGATCTATCACCTCATCAAACTTGCTACTATACATTTTATTATATAGATTTATATATTTTGTATTTTTAGTATCAATAGTATCATGCTCATTAATTATTTTGCTAAATTGACTTAAAAATTCTCCAAAATAATCATAGCCATCATGTACGCTAAGTATGCAAAGATTTAACCAAATTTGGACTTTTGAATACATACTTGACGTCATTATATAATTAACATATTCTGAAAATGTGTCTAAAGTACTTAATTTTACTTGTTCAATATTATACTTATTATCATTAATTTCTAATATACAATATTTGTAACAAGAACCGTCCGCTGGCATTCCACATGAACCTGGATTTAGAAATATTTTTTTATTATACTTTTCCAAACTCTGAATATGTGTGTGTCCAAATAAACAGATATCAAACTCATATTTTTGACATAATTGTTCATATACTTCATTATTTTTTAAAGAATTTGGGGTGAACTCATTTCCATGTATTAATAAAATTTTAAATTTTCCAACTTTAATAATTTTGCTTCCATCTAATGAAGAAATATAATCTTTGTTTTTTGATGTTAAACTTTTTTCTGTTTCATTAATAGACCTGAATTGAATTAAGTTGTCATTATATTTTTCAATATTTTTAATATAACCTTCCCTATTTCCCTCAATTATAATATCACAATCTCTTTTTACTATTTCAATAATTTTATTGGGATTTGGTCCATCAGTTATACAATCTCCTAAACAGATTATTTTATCAATATTTCGATCTTGTAAATCTCTTATTACACTGTTATATGCTATTAAATTTCCATGTATATCACTAATTATTGCAATTCTCATAAAATTCCTCCTTAAATAACTAAAATTTTTTTATTAACTTTAAACTATATTCCTATAAATTTAAATTGGTTAAAATAGCTATTGATTGTCATAATACTTATATTCTTCTTCTAATTCATTATATTTTATCTTTTTAAAACATGGTAAGCAAGATTCATATCCACTATAATCATCATATACATTAGGATCATCTTTTTTATTAATCAACAATTCTAACTTACCATTTCTTCTCCGAAGAGGAAATATACAACAGGTTCTTGGTTTATATTTCCATTTATTCTCATCATGTTTTATAGCTATTTCCTGTAATAAACAATTACCAGTATCTTCAATTTGAAATATACATCTAGTCTGTGAAAAATGTTTAGGGTAGTCTTTTCTATATCTTTTTAACTTAATTGATTTAGTTTTTTTTAATCCTCTAAAACTTTTCCAATTACTTATTTCAATATAATTAATATCTGCAAATTCTTGTGGATATTTCTTTATACATTCATTAATTCTTCTAATATCATCATCCTCTAAATAAACTCCATCATAGCAACAGATACCCCTACAATTAAATTTACTAAAACAATCCATCTCAAACTTTCCTTTCAAATAAGTACAAAAAAATTATAATCATACTATAAAAATTTTATAGGTTTTATCAAGATGCTAAATATTATTTTCAATGTCTTGAATAGATTTAAATAGGAATGATTTTATACCACATTCTTTTGCTGCAATAACATTTTTCTCTTTATCATCAAAAAATACTGTTTCCTCTTTTTTTAAATTAAATCTATTAAAGAGCAAATTATAAATTTCATGATTTGGTTTCACTAGATTTTCTTGATATGAATATACTCCACCTTCAAATATATCTTCTAAATTAATAACATTCTTTATATAAAGAAAACTCTCTTCTGTTATATTAGTTAGCAAAAATAGTCTATACCTTCTTTTCTTTAAATCTTTTATATATTCAAAATTATCTTTTAATAGTGGATATAATTTTTCTAAATTATCCTTTTCTAAAATATATTTTATATCTTCAAAACATTTTTCATTTTTTAGCGTATTTATATATTTTGAAACACTAATTTCACCTAACAAACATTTTTTAAAATTTTTACCATAAGAAATTTTATAAATATAATCACAGTTTTTATTTAATACTTTTTCTATATTATCTTTGCTATCATCAAATATTATTCCTCCAACATCTAATATGATATTTTTAAATTTGGCTTCTTTCATATGCTACTACTACTTCCCTTCTAATTATAATTATATATATTTTAATTATATGCTATTGTTAAACTTAACAGCAAAACATATTCTTTTAATTTTATTAAATATTAATATTACAATCTGCAATTTTTCTTTCTTTTGCATATTTACACAATAAATTTCTTTCACATATAACTAAACATCTTCCTTTATTCCATTCATTACTACCTTTAAACCAGTTATTTTTATCAGAATATCCAGAATATTTTTCTTAAATAAACATTATAGTTATAGACCATAAAATTAATTATACATAATATTAAAAATCTATTCTATTGTAGCATTTTAGTGATTAAAATAAAAGACTGTTAACAAAAATCAACTTTGTTAATAGTCTAATTCTACATGTCAGAAAACTTTATTGTATCCGTAAATTTGAAACTATTTGGATAAATAATTGTTTTTTCTTTATATAAGCTTTCTTGTTTAATATCTATAATTCTTTCAATAGTTGGACTTGTATTAACAACAACTATACTAGACTTAACCTCTTTTATAAATTTAGAAGCTGATTGTGCATCTTTTGTAAAAATAGAACATGCATATCTATTTCCAGTGCAATTGATTTGGGCAATTGCTTCATCAATATCATCAACTAATATTGCATCATCCATATCAATACTTAAATCTTTTATTATATTTTCATTCATGTTTGTTTTATCTACGTTAAGTGCATTAGTAATTACTTTATTTATATTATCTTGCACGACCAACACCTCTTTCATAATCAAGCTCTTCAGTTAAACCAACTGCTTTAGAATACATAGCAATTTGAGAATCATTTAATGAGGAGATATCAATTTGTTTATTTTGTGCTATTTGTTCTAGGGCTAATCTTAATTGAATAGTCACTTTATCTTCAATATTCATTTGTTGTTGATTGTAATCAATAACTGTATTATATAACAAATCGCCAATTTTTAGTTGATCACCATTTACATCATATATTATAGCGAAGTTAGGATGTAGAATAATTCTTGTTGTTTCGGGATTTAATTCATAATTATGTGCCAATTGGGAAACAATATGCCCTTTATCATAATGTTCACTTAATTGTGTATCCAAATAAGTAGCATTTGGTTTTGTTATTAATTCTAATTTTTCTAAGCTTAATAAATTTTTTTCTTTAAATGAATTATCATCATATTCAATATATGAATCAGCATGAATAGGTAATGTTTTTCCATAATACTCTTTTCTATCTTCTCTTTGTTCTAATATGTATTGAGTTGCAGAATCACTTGTATATAATTCTCTTGATAATTTTACTGGCTCTTTAAATGGTAATGGTCTTGCAATCTTCTTATCAGCAACAGAATTTTGCTTTATCGACTCTGCGATAATAGCGTTCCAACCAAGTCCAACAGTTACTTTACCTAATCTCAAGCCTTCATATTGTTCCTGAGTTATTTTTCCACCTTCTAATAGTTTCTTGTATTCAACATCATCTGCCTGTATTAAATCGTGTGCAGCTTGTTTATAGATTTGAAATATTTCATTAGTAAATCCAGGATGCTCCTCAACTGCCTTATCAAATGCTTTATTTGGTATTTCTATATTATCAAAACATAATACATTTTTATTTCTCCACACCCAACTTTGAGCAATTGCATTTCCTTCTTCATTTTTAATAACAAATACACGACCATTTTTATCAACCATACTATGTTCCATACAAACCTCACCATATTTGTTTAATTCTTGGCAACACTTCGTTAAAGTTCCTATTGCCATCGCCAATGGATCATCTAATCTTAATATTTCATAAGTATATCTTCCACTTGTCTTTTCTACTTTTGCTTCAATTCTAGGAATACTACTAAATGTTCTTTGCTTACCATAATTATATATTTGTTGTAATGTTTCAAAATCTTTTTGAGTATATCCGGCAATAGCAGATATTTCTGCAACTTGTTCATTACCAACATTAACAGGAGCATATTTATTTGATTGAACATAACTTACTGCTAGTTCCAAAGTTAAGGTTCTATTACTATTTACTGCTTTTATTTCAGAGAATTGTTTTTGAATACTTGAAACAAAACTAACATATTCTGGTTTTTTCATGATGTTATCCATATTAGCCAGCACGAATTCTCTAAAATCTACATCATATTTTAAACAAAATCTCCCAAATAATAAATCGGCTTTTTCTGGGGTTAAAATAGGTAATCCTCTAAATTTTCCTAAAATACCCCTAATAATTTGTGAAGATTTAGGACAACTTTGTGAATTAATTATCAAAGAATATATTCCATCTTCGTTTTTCCTATAAAATTGAGCAAATATTGGTTTAGAAAAATCAATATCTACTTTTTCTTTTTTCAATGTTTCAAATAAATTTACTAAAGTAGGTGCATCAATAAAATCTATGAAATTACTTTTCTTAGTATATTTAAGCATTTTATTATATGCTTCTTCTTTTTCTTCAAGTGTCATATTTGGTGATACAATTTTTTTATCACCATTAGCATCTATAACTTTTTTGTTATGATAGAAAACATCTCTTTGACTAATTTGATCTATTTTACGATCTACTCGATCTATGATATAGCCATTATCAGCGTCTATCTTTTTAGGTAAACTAGTTAATAAATCTTGTAATTTTTTAAAACCTCTTTGATCTTGATCAAAAACACCAAAAGAATAAGCAAGTTTTAACATAGCCTCTCTTGATTCTGGTATTTCCGCAAAATTTTTAATTCTCATTAATTTACTCCAGAGTGATCCAGATATCAAGAATTTATCTGCTTCCTCAAGTTTAAAGTTCTGCATTACAACAAAATCTGGAATAAACTTTCCACCCGTTTTATCATACCATTTTTTCATCAATTCAACTTGGGATGAGCTTATCATTTTATGGACAGTTTCCCCTCTTTTAATTCCTAACTTAATTCCTTTTTCTTCACCAAATAATAATAAGTATTGTAACATTTCTTTCCTTTTAGCACTGGGATTAACTAATGAAGGAATTAAAGTTTTATCTTTTAAGAATAGTAACCATTCTTTATGATGTTGCAACGTGTCAAATGTCATAAGATAGTGTCTATGGTCATGATTTTTATAAGCATAATTATAAAAATATTTTTTTAATTCTTCTGGAGCATTATCTTCTAAAAATAATTCTGGACAATTTTCTTTTAAGAAATTTGGAGCATTATCCAGACCATAAGGAATATTACATAATTTAATTTCTCTAATAATAATACTTTCAATCTTCTTAGAAATTCCTTCAAAATCCACATCATCTTTACTAGAGTCAACATATTTCCCATGCCTTATTGCTATATCCTTATTTAGATATTCTGCAATATCATCTATATATATTCCATATTTTACACATAATTGCAAAAATTTCTCATTGCCATATCTTGAAATATATTCATCTACAAAATTACAATTTTCTGGCAACCACCACTCTGGCCCATCTTCTTCTCTAGGTACAGCTAATTTAAGATTTACATCTATCATACTTGACAAGTTTTTATCAACTAAATATTTTACATAATCTTTATGATTATATAAAAGCTTTGGTTTAAGTACATTTTTATAAAAAGCATTTTTTAATTCATACGGGGCATTTAGATCAATAAATATTTCCGGATGATTTTCTCTAAATTCGCCTTGAATCCAATCATAATTTGGAAAGTTATTATAACTATCAGGACGAAATATCCCTTTTTCTCTCATAACATCAAGACATTTTGCCATTTCATCTACAAACATTTCATAGTTTAATGTTCCATCTTTAAAATCAACAAGATTATTTAAAATATTACTTTTTTTATTGAAGCAGTATTCAAATAAAGATAGACCTCTGGTAGGGATAATATAACCATCACTTTCTTTCTGAAAGAAAAAACCTGTTTCTTTTTCAAACCTTTTAATATTTTCTAATCCAAGTATTTGAATAACTCTATTTTGTTTTTCAGCAAGAGGAAATAAAGAATGATTATATAACATTAATTGCTCAGTATTAGTAATTTTATTATTTGATGCAAAAAATGATTGTAAAAAATCCATCAATATTTTTTTATCATATTCACCTTGATTTAATTCAAGTTTATCTAAAGTTGTAACAAAATTAGAAAAATTATTCCATAAATTTCCTTTAATAATATAATTAAAATGTTCAGGAAAAATCTCTAGTGTTTCTACTACAGTTTTATCACCAAAAGCTTCTACTACTGTTCTAAAGCCCGTTGATATATCTGAACTATTGTCTCTATCTATAAATTTAGATAATTTTATATTTTTAAATATATTTATATTAGCCCTAACATCATCAAAAGTTAATTTTCTTTCGTAAAATCTTTTTCTTAAATCATCAGGCATATCAATATTAAACATAAATATGTCATCATTTTCCCTGACAAATGATTCAGGATACTTCTTTGGATTAATTATTTTATCATCTTCAGATAAAATTTTTTGCTTTTCTAACGAATAAAATTTTTGTTTTATTTCAGACGGACTGGTATTTCTAAATGTTTTTTGAATATTTCTGTATTCAAAAGCATCAATATTTTCAAAATAATCTACAATACTTTCAAATAATTCATATACTTTTTGAAAATCATCCTTAGAAATAGAATATAATTGTATTAAATTATCTAATCCTACTAAGTTTATTAATCCTCTTGTCATCTCTTCAAAGTGATTATAATAACTACGTTTACTTCTCAATTCTGTTAATTGTTCTCTATTCAAGGAAAATAGATCCGGAATAGTCATTTTTTTATCAAATAACTTTTGTTGAAATTCCTGACTAAATGAATCTGATAAAAACATTTTTTTATTTTCGTCAATAACTTTTTGATCAAAATCACTTGATTTTAACATTCGATTAAGTGAGCTTAAGTTTTTAATTTTACAGCCTTTAAAATTTATTCCATCATCATAGTCAAAAATTAAAAAATCAATATTTGCATGAGTATTTGATAAATCAACAGGATAATCTTTATCAGTCAATATTAAAAAATCTTCCCAAGCTGTATATGGAATTGTACTTAGATCAAATTTTAATAATTCACTTTGTATTGCTAAATATCTTTGTATTAATTGAGCTTCAAATTCTTTTTTATTGAAATTTGGATTATCTTTATTTTTTTCGACAGTTTCGTCTAATTCTGATAAAATTGCTCTACATTTTGCTTTATATTCATTAAATTGCTCCCAAGTAATCTTAGGACTGTCCATAAATATCAACTCCTTGTCTCCTACTATCATATACAGTATAACATTGGTAATATAAAATATCTATAGCACTCGAACAAAAGATAGTGTAAAATTGTTTTGGCTACAAAAAAGAGAACTTCGTGTTAAAATTACTATAAGCATAATCAAAAAATAGTAAAGGAAGTTCTCATATGTATATATTATCATATTTTTTAGAAAAAAAGCAAAAAATTTATTAAAAGTTAAACTAAGTAAAATAATATCAAATATTACCGATGATTTTATAGAAAATTTATTCATAGTTAATTCTGAGAACAAATTAAGGCAATAGTTGTTAAAAATAACGAAAAAGTAACACTGAAAAAAGAAGAATTAAATTTTGATATATTTAACTTTTCTTCTTCTAATGTACCAATGTTATATTCTGAAGATAACCTTACGAGACTAGCCCTAAGAGGGCTAGCTTGCTAACATCAATTCAGTCAATAAAATTTACACTATCAACAAAAATCAACTTTGTTAATAGTCTAATTCTACATGTCAGAAAACTTTATTGTATCCGTAAATTTGAAACTATTTGGATAAATAATTGTTTTTTCTTTATATAAGCTTTCTTGTTTAATATCTATAATTCTTTCAATAGTTGGACTTGTATTAACAACAACTATACTAGACTTAACCTCTTTTATAAATTTAGAAGCTGATTGTGCATCTTTTGTAAAAATAGAACATGCATATCTATTTCCATTGTAATTAATTTGGGCAATTGCTTCATCAATATCATCAACTAATATTGCATCATCCATATCAACATTTAAATCTTTTTTTATATATAATTGAATACTAAGTCCTGTTTTGATTATTTTTTTAATAAAACTTAAATTTGTCTTGTCTTCAATATATAAATCAAAATTTTCATATCCACTAATTATTGTTGGAATTTTTGAGTTTTCAATAATTTTTCTTTGTAATTGATGATTTCCAACACATACAACTAAGTCAATATTAGCATAATTAGATAAAATAGCAGAATAATTTTCATCAATAAATATTTGAACTAAATATTTTGAAATATTTAAACTTTCTAATACACTTTGAATAATTTGGACTATTAAATTATTTGTTCCAAACATATATCCTGAATTTGAAATAATAATAGTATTTCCTGCTAATAGGTTTCTTAATACTAGTTCTAGTATTATATAGGAATTACCATCATTTATTAATGCCACAATTCCCCTATCCATAATTTGTTTTCCATATATTATTTGTTTTTCATTATCCTTTTGCGATAAAACAACTTTTCCATATATAGAATCTTCTTTTTCAATTAATGTGAATATATTTTTGATAATATTATCATCTAATTCAAACCCATTATTATTTTTCTTATCTATCTTATTAGCTTTTAAAATTAATTCTTTGTTGTTTTCTAATGCAACCTTTATGTATTTTATTAAATCTTTTATTACATTTTCATTCATGTTTGTTTTATCTACATTAAGTGCATTAGTAATTACTTTATTTATATTATCTTGCACGACCAACACCTCTTTCATAATCAAGCTCTTCATTTAAGCCAACTGCTTTAGAATACATAGCAATTTGAGAATCATTTAATGATGAAATATCAATTTGTTTATTTTTTGCTATTTGTTCTAGTGCTAACCTTAATTGAATAATCACTTTATCTTCGATATTCATTTGTTGTTGATTATTATCAATAACTGTATTATATAACAAATCGCCAATTTTTACTTGATCACCATTTACATCATATATTATAGCAAAGTTAGGATGCAGAATAATTCTTGTTGTTTCAGGATTCAATTCATAATTATGTGCTAATTGAGAAACAATATGCTCTTTATCATAATGTTCACTTAATTGTGTATCTAAATAAATAGCATTTGGTTTTGTTATTAATTCTAATTTTTCTAACCTTAATAAATTTTTTTCTTTAAATGAACTGTCATCATACTCTATATATGAATC
>CAKPER010000013.1 GCA_934149245.1 uncultured Bacilli bacterium
TCAAATAACTTCTTAAAAATTTTTAACATTATACCATCTCCAAGCTATATTTTACCAAAAAACAGTATAAATTACTAGACTTTTAATTAATATTCAGGATAAATTCACGTGATAAAGCAAAAATAAAGTAACAATAAAATTACTATCTAATATAATTAGATTATAATTATAGTGAGGTAGGAATTTTTTATGTATATAATTTCAAAATAGTTATAAGAATTTAATAAAATAATTAGTAAATAATTAAAATAGAAGAAAAAAGAAACAAAAATATGGCTATTAATTAGAAGGAAGTATTAACTTTAATGAAAGGGTTATAAAGCTACCATAAAATTAAGTATTAATATAATAAGATTAAATATAAGTATGGACTTTGAGGTAAACTTAACTAAATATAAAAGAGATTCCATCATAACTTATAGAATCCCTTATTTTATAAAATTATCCTTTTCTATTAATGGTGAATTGCAACCTTAGATACATGATCATTAGTACCATATGCTAATCCACCAGCATAACTTTCTGTATATAATGTAGTTGGAACTAAAGAAGCATCTGTCTTCTTTTTTACTGAATTTAAAAATATTTTATTAATTAAATTAGTCTGATAAGGAGTTCTAAATAGCTTTACAACTACCGACTTTTCATTTGAATTCATATCTTTAAATAAATCAACAGTATCTATAACTCCATCTTTCTTAGCAGATGTAGCAAGTTTTCTACAAATAGAATTATATAATCTTTCTGACTGTTTATTAAAAGCATAGTTATAGCCCGGCAAATGATCACCAACTAATATCCTTGTTCCAGCAGATACTAACCAAATATTAGCAAAAACAGCTTTTTCTATTAACTCATTATCAGTTATCACTTTTCCTACTACTTTTCCATTTTCTCGTTCCTTTACAACCATTTTAGAAATATCTTGTCCGAATGGATCATCAGGACTAAAAGCAATTTCATATTTACTTGCTAATGCTTTTAAATCTTCAAATGTTGGAAGTTGTACAACCGGATTAGAAAGATCTGACAAACTCAATATCTCATGAGCTAAAGGTGTTCCTTGTAAATATTTATTTTCATTTTTTAATCTTGACCTAAATGATGCAATATCTACATCTATACTTCTCTTACGAGCATTAACGAATGTTCGTAAGTTTGATTTATGAGATAATTCATCTATTTTATTTTGATTTTTTATCAAATAATCATAGTATTTCTTTATTTTTTTAATTCTCGACATAGCAATAACATCAAAATCTTTAGAATTATTTGATAAATATACATCCATCATATTTTTTAATTCTCTACATTCTTTTTCATAAGTGTCAGCTATTAAACTAAAATAGTTACTTTGTTCTTCATAGCTTAATTCATCGATATTTAATTTATCTAAATTAGTTATTTCAAATGCAAAACCTAGCATCTCTTCATAGACATCATAATAATCTCGTTTTACTTTATAATCTATATTTTTATTTAAACTAATACTTGTTAACACTTTTATCATATCTTTTATTTTAACATGATTTCCATTCTTATCAAAAAACAAATTAAGCATTGGATATTCTTTAATATAACTTGGATTTTCTTTTATTATTTTAATTAAATAGTGCATATTATATTGATTTTGAATAGCTTTGAAACCATCTTTACTTCTGCCAAATGCATATGATTCATCAAATTTAGTTTTTACTGAATTATAAAAAGATATTTCTATTTCTCTAAATTTATCTTTACTAGCATACTTTTTTAAAAATTCAGCAGCTTCTCTCCAACCTACAATATTAGCTTCTCTCTCAATTTCCCTATATTTATAATTGGTTTTGTATTCATTAAATTTTGCATCACTTAAATATTCACTAAAAATATTATGTTTCAATATATTATATGAACCAATATTAATATTATTATTTGCTAGATCGTGAAATTGTTTATAATGCTGTAATTCATGATGAATAACCTTAATTAAAAGATTCATTCTTGTTGTACTTGCAATCAACAATTTCGATAAATCATGCCTTTCTTGAAGATTTGATTTTATAAACGACTCGTTAATTACTACTAATCCAGTGTTGCCACAACAGAATCCAAGTGTTGACGGTTTAATATCACGATTTCCAAAATCCTTATCACTAATATAAACTTTAGCAGTTGGCAACTCTAATTTTTTGCATTTTTCACTAGTAATAAACTTTATTAAAAATTCTTTACCAGATATATGAACATTACCATTATTACTTATTATTTTATTTATAAGTCTTTCTTGACAGTTATAAATTTTATCATTTTTAGTTCCTAATCTAGTAGTAAAAAAACAAAACATTAAACATTCTTCTTCAACTGTTAATTTTTCATTATTCATATACTTATCATAAATTTTCTTAACATTTTTCCTATTTTCTTTTAAATAAACATCAATTTTTTGAACCTCATCACGAGAAAACAACTTTGCTCCTACGTTAGTATTAAATATCTTACAAGTCATTAAACTAAATGGTTTTAAATAAAATTGTCTATAAAACTTACTAGCATATCCTAAAACTTTTTGTTCAGTATCACTCCTAGATTTAGCATCTTTTTCTAATATTTTAATTATCTCATTTTCAATTATATCTATTTGTAACTCTAACCTTGAATTGTGTGGCTTTTCACCCCTTATTATTTTATTCTTCTCTGAATACATTTTAGCCATATTATTATCTTGAAAATAACTTAAAACATCCTTATCTAAAAATTTTATATTTTTACTCAATATTTCATCCATAAAAATCACCATTTTTATCTTTTACTAAATCTAGTATATTTTTTCTAATATAACTAGCATCCTCATATTCTTCTTTATCCATATATTCATTAAATGCTAATATATTAGCTAACAACTCTACTTCATTATCATCAACACCATCATTCTCGCTTTTATACTCTTTTACATCATCAAATTCTTTTATATCATCAAACATGCTTAAACACCCTTTCTCTTAATTTATATATCCCAGCAAAACTGGTGCTAATATTATCATTAAAACTAATGGAATAAAGAAAAATACTGATATTATACTTATTTTTATTGGCACCTTACTTATTTCAGCTTTTACTTCCATTCTTCTTTTATCTCTTAAATATTCTATTTGAGTATATAAACTTTCAATTATACTACTACCATATAAATCAGCTTGTGTAAGAGATAAAATTATATTATTTACAGTTTCTGTTGGAATAGTGTTTTGCATATCTTCCAAAGCTTCTGTTAAACTTTTACCATACTTTACCTCTCTTAAAGCCTCTTTAAACTCTTCAGTTATCTCTCCACTATTGCTATCTACTGTAACCATTAAAGCTTCTTGAAGATTTCTACCAGTTTCTAAAGAAAGAGTTAAAATTTCAAAAAAGTTAATAGCATCACTCTCTAAAGCAACTATTCTTTCTTTAATACTTCGATCGATTAATATATAAGTTAGTCCTCGATAATAAATAAAAGCTAATAATGGTGCTATAATAAATCCTATCTTACTAGTAAATAATAAAAGCAAAAAAACTATTATGGTTCCTAATAATCTTATATTTAAAAATGTATACACATCCATTTTAGCTCTTACTCCTAGTAATTTTATCTTCTTTGAAATATCTTCAATAGTCTTCTTTCGATATATTTTCTGCGATATATATTTATTATCCATAAATTACACCTTAACTTTCATTACTTTATTTAATAGCCAAACAAATATTATAAATGATATGCAAGCCATAAATATTATTACATAACCTAATGTACTTTGAAATAAAGGATCAAAATAAGTAGGGCTAAGTAAGTATATTATAATTACAAAAGCAACAGGTACTAGTATTAAAAACTTTACAACCATATTAGAAGCCTGTGTAGAGTTTTTCAAGTCCTCTTCTAATTTTTTCTTGTCAAATAAAGTTCTTTCTATGGAAGAAAAAACTGCTACTATATTTCCTCCTGTTTTATTTAAAATAGTTAAAGAGGAAGAAATATAACGTGCTTCTTCTAAATTAACCCTATTTGCGAATCTGGAAAATGCTACATCACTACTTATACCAAAAGATAAATCTTGATAAATTTTTGTAAATTCATAGCAAATGGGTGCTGGTAATTCTTGACTTGCTATATAAACAGCTTGAATAATACTCTTACCAGCTTTAAAAGCATTATTTAACAAAATTACAGCTCGTAACATATCATTTTTTATTCTTTTTTTCTTATGTTTTGTATCAAAATATATGTATATATCAAAAATATAGTAACCAAATATAAAGCTTATTATCATTCCTAGAAAACTTACTAAACGGCCATTTATAACAAAAGATATTACTACTAATAAAACAAATATAATACCTACTACTAATTTTATAATAATAAAATCAATAATATTTATATTATCCCCTATTGTTATATATTTCTTGTATTTAGATGCTTGTGATAAAACAGCCTTATTATCTTTAAGTTTTTTCCTATTTTTTAAAATAAAACGTTCATATCTTATCTTTAATTTATCACCTATACTACCTTGATTATCCATAAGAGAATCCACACTATATCTAGATATTCTTCTCTCAACACTTAAAAATTTATTTAACTTAATAACTAAATCTACTACTACTATTAAAAGAATTATTAATAATAATCTCACTATTATTACTATATTCATCTATATCACATCTTTCTTGATAATAAGCTATTTTTTAAATATTCTATCTATCTCTTTTATACCCTTTCTGCTTATTTTTTCATATACTTTAGGATTTTTTCTATTTAATTTAAATTCTCCTTCAACCATACCATCTTCTGTTGTACCTTTTTGATTATAGGAAAAGATAGGATTTATTATTATATTACCTGTATCATTTATTCCAGTTATCTCCCCAATACTAGTTATTTTTCTTCTACCATCTGTTAGTCTATCTATTTGAACAACTATATCTATTGCATTTTCTATATATCCTCTTACTGCTGATACAGGTATTTCCATTTCATTCATTAAAATCATTGTTTCCAATCTATTAATAGCATCTACAGGATTATTAGCATGAAGTGTTGTTATTGAACCTTCATGGCCTGTATTCATAGCCTGCATCATATCAAAAGCTTCTTTTCCTCTTACTTCTCCAACAATAATACGATCTGGCCTCATTCTAAGAGAATTTCTCACTAAATCTCTTATAGTTACCTCGCCTTCACCCTCATAATTAGTTGTTCTAGTTTCTAAAGAAATTACATGTTGTTGATGAAGTCTAAGCTCTGCAGCATCTTCTATCGTAATTATTCTCTCATCACTTCCTATAAAACTACTTAAAATATTTAAAAGAGTTGTTTTACCTGTTCCTGTTCCTCCACTAATTAAAATATTAAGTTTTGCCTTTACACAAGCTTCCAGGAATATAGCCATATCATTAGTCAAAGTTCCCTTCATTAAAAGGTCATCTATTTGTTCTAAATCTTTAGCAAATTTTCGAATAGTTAAAACAGGTCCAGTCAAAGATAGAGGAGGAATAATAGCATTTAATCTAGACCCATCTCTTAATCTAGCATCTACCATAGGATTTGATGTATCTATAGTTCTTCCTAAAGGTTGCACTATTCTTTGAATAGTTCTTAAAATATGTTTATCATTTATAAAGCTAACACTATCATCTTTAACTATTTTTCCATCTATCTCCACATATATAGAATTAGGACCATTTACCATTATCTCTGTTATTCTATCATCATCTAACATCTCTGTTATAGGGCCATAGCCATTTATTTCATTTTTTATTAAATTATAAATATAGTTTCTTTGTAAATAATTAAGATCATATCCTAAAGTACTAGCATCTATCTCATCATTTATATATTGATCTAATAATTTATCATCTGGAATATTCTCATCTATTAAATTTTGAATAATCTTTCCTCTTAATTTATCCAATAAATCTTTATTTTTAAATACATCATAATCTTCTATGTTATCTATCTTAATACCAGTTGTTTTAACTTCAAAAGCATCCATTAATGTTTTTTTACTCATTTTTTGCGCTCTCCTTATACTTATCACTAATTAATTCTTTAGCTATATTATTTAATCTTTCTATATCAGCCTGATGAAATCTATTTATTGTCTTATTTAAAGTAAGTATCTCTCCATTCATAACATATTTATCAATGTTTTTTATATAAAAACTATTAGATACAGTATAGTCTATATTAGCTTTTATAACATTTCTAATATCAAATAAAGATAAATAATCTTTACCTGTATCTCTACTACTATTCAAACATATAAGATAATTCTTTTTATCTGCATCTTTAAAAATACTTATTATACTCTTCATATTTTTTAAATCTATTAAATCATTAGTTACTATAAGTAAAGACATATAAGAATTATCTAAAATCATTAAATTTAATTCATTCATAATATGATTAGTATCTACTAATATTACATCATATTCTTCTTTTGCTAATTCTAAAATTACAGGTATATATTTACTATCTATCTTCATAGCACTTCTAGGATCTCTGGGACTAGATATTATATCTATTCCACTATTATATGGTGTTACATAATCCTTTAGTAATGTATATTTATTATTAGCAATATTACTCACTAACATATAAATATCTCTTTTATTTCTTATATCTAACCATGTTGAAACACCACCACTAAAAAAGTCGGCATCAATTATCAAAACTTTATTACCCAGTAAATAATAAATTCCTGCTAAATTAATTGTCATAGTAGTCTTACCTACTCCACCTTTTACTGATGATATACTAATTACTTTTCCTTCTCTTTTACTAGCCAATTTTATCACCTCTATTTTAATTTTACCAATCTTTTTTTATTATTACTATCTATATAACCTTTATATCTACTTTTTACTAAATAGCCCTTAGTTCTAAAGATATTACTAAATACTCCCTTTACATAATAAGTTGATTCTACTAAAAATTCCATATCATTAAATTTTATATTAGTATTTATATTTTTTTTATTAATAACTGCTAACTCTCTCATTTCTTCTATAACATTATTATCATCCATATTATCTAATCCATAATCTATTATTATTTTATTTATACTCTCTACTTCACTATGTTCATATATAACATTTCCTATATCAAATACAAGTGCCATCATTCCTATAAAAAGAGGTATAAAAATAACAAATATTACTAATGTTTGTCCTTTATTATTAAGCATCATTTATTATTCTCTCTATCTTTATAGGAAATGGATTAGGTAATATTCTCCCTATTCCAGGAGTTACTAACTTTATATCTTTTTCTATACTTATTTTAGTATATTTACTTTTATATTTAGAAATATCTATCTCTATATCTTTATAATTATTACTAATATCTGTCTTACTATCACCATTTTTATACATATCTACTATATCATTACTAATAGATGATAAACTATTCTTATTACTAAAAATAGTTCCAAAGTCAAAGATGATAAACAATATAAATATTAATACTGGTATAATTAAAACAAATTCTACCAAAGCTTGTCCCTTTCTATTCATACCTATCACCTACGCTTCTTACTATCTATGCTAATTATATCAAATAATAAAAAAAAAGAAAAGTGTATCTGTTAACTATTTATATAATTTAACATAACACTAAATCACCAAACATTATTTACAACAAATCGGCATTAGGAAAGAATGTAAAATTTTTGAAATTATAAAAAGGTGAAAAAATACAACTATCATTGCAAAAATTAAATTAGTACCACCTTTTTTACTACATATTTTCTTTAATTCTTCCATTGACTTATCTGAATTTTTTAATTTTATTCTCTTTACCTTTCGTTTAACATGATTTAAATATATCTTTCTAAAATTACAGGCTACCACTATATTAAAAATAACAACAATATTAAACACATCAAGAGGCGTCCCAAAATCGAATAAATCTAATAACACTATTAATAATATAATTAATAATAATCGTATGCCAAATAACAACCACATTTTTCTATAAACGAAATATGAAGACCTAAAAAGAAAAGAATAGATAGAAAATTTTTCAACCTTTATTTCATCACTATTTTTTCCTATATAAGCATCTATTAAAGTATCATCATTATTACTTGCAAAAATTTTACTATTTAAATTATTATTTTCTTCTAAAGGCAAATTTGCCCCACATGACCTACAAAAAGAAGCTCCTGGTTTTACTTTTGCACCACAATTTGAACAATAATTCATATATTTACTCCTCTTCTTAAAGTTACTACATAACCATAATTACCAATATCACTCTACAATATATGGATCAGTCTTAGTTCCACTTCCTTTAGTTATTACTACACTATCTTTTAAATATACGACTGGATATACTTGCTTTTCATCATCTATATTATTAAGTTTTTCCAATTCCCCATCTTTAGTTATTTCATATAGATTATTAATTCCTAATAAAGTAAATTGTCCTTTAGTATTACTATATAACCAATTATTATAACAATTAGCATCATCCTTATACTTATCTATTGTTGTCTTACACTGTGTAGGATCTGATGCATAAAAATAATCTGATGCATAAATTAATCCAACCTTAGTCTGATATAATTTTCCCTTTTTCTCTTGTTCTAAAAAAGTATTAGGATAAACTTCCTTAGTCGTTATATCATTACTATAGTAATAAGTAACATCACTTACTAATTTTCTTGCATTAGTATCTAAACCAACTTTGGAAAAATCGCACTTTTTCTGCGTACTTCCTACATAACAAGTTCCACTTTTTTGGTTATAATATAAATCATTTAACTCTTTTATTAACTCAACATTCTCAAGTGATATATTAGCCTTAGTACTAGCATAAGAATAATCTCCAATAGACTCTTCCCTAATTATTTTTATCTTTGGTTCCTTAGAAGAAGTCTCAGTTGTTTTTACATTAGATAAACTAATTATTCTCCATAACTCATTATTAAACTTTATATAATTATTAGGATTTGTACCATAATATCTATAATTTTCTTCATTATCTAACATTAATCCTTTTTCCTGATTTAAACTAATTATAGGCAATTCCTTATTTGAAGATACATTAGTTGAAACTAATGTTCCATCTTTATATAAATTCTTTATATATTTAGTAGCTAGTGTTCTATCCTCACTGCTACTCTTTTTATCAGGATCTAATACTTTGATAGTATAAGGGTTTAAAGAAGTACCATCACCAGAATCAACATAAACATCATCTCTTAATCTTAAAACTGGTCTTAAGCCAAGTGAAGTATTAGAGTAACTATGATTAATACTATTAGTAGCTGGATCCCAAAAATAACCAGAAAGCTTTAAAGTATTATCATTAGTAGCAAACCAATAATAGCCACCATTATTTATAATATCATTATTTAATCCACAACTAGAATTGCTATTATTTAAGCAAGTATTTATGTCAATTTTACTGCCTAAAATATTCTTAAAATCTAATACATCAAAAGCCCACGTACTTCTATTATCACACACTCCCAAGTAAGAATAGTCTTTATTACAGTAAGCAAGAGCTCTTTTATTTAAATTATCTATATGATTAGTAATACTATTAGTCTTATCATATGTCTCTGTTGAATCAAGTGCTATATTACCAGTTTCATCAGTAGCTATACATTCTAAAGCACCAGCACTTGTTAAATAAGCTGTATCATTTTTAACATAAGCTACTCGAAAACCAGTTTGGTTATAACTAAAATCTCCATTAAAGCAAAAGCCCATATTATTACTATCAGTATAACCAGCATTGTTACCTGTACAAGTTGCCTCTGGACATTCATTATTTCCCGTATACGTTACATAACTTCCAGGTTTTACCTCATTTAGCATAACTGGTCCATCATATTTCTCAAGTAAATTTTTTCCACTTGGAATATTTAATTCTCCTCCATTAGCTGTTCCATAAGCAATTCCTAAATCAATAGTAACTGGACTAGATGATAAATTAAATATTCTAATATCTACTAAATAATCTTGATTAGGCGCAATAGTTGTTTGTGGTAATTTCTTAGTAGATTCTATATATCCTATTGATGTATCTATAATACTATCAACTGAAGAATAATATAGTCCATATTTCAAAGTAGTATCACTGTTATTAGAAACTTTAATAGAAATATTTTTATTACTCTTAGCTGGCACAACAACGCTATTAGTTTTATTTTCTCCAAGTATAAATTCATATGTTCTAATACCATCAACAATATTTAACCCATTTGATGTTGTATATAGAGAAAATGTAGTATATAACCCCGCAGTTACTAAAGCAAGTAATACAAATACAGCTAATAAGATATTTCTTTTCCCTATTTTATCAATAACTTCATAAAACCTCTCAACAATATTACTCATACTTTACCCTCTCTATCTTAGAATAAGTATACCATGATTTTTAGAAAAATGATATAATTTTTTCATTTAAAATGCAAGCAAAAAAAAGAACAGACATATAATCTGTTCAAATCTTTATTTATTTGCTTTCTTTTCCTTATAAAGATTACTACTTATATTTATTACAGTAAATACAACCAATAAAACTATTATTACTATAATATTCTTAGTAAGTAAATTCTTCTCTATTACTACCAATGATTCTCTAAGTAAAGCTATTGTATATTTCATTGGTAAATAATTATTCATCCATCTAAATCCTTTAGTTACAGTTTCAATTGGGAATGTTCCTCCTGCTGCTGCTAATTGTAAAACAAGTAATATAAGGGCAATAAATTTTCCAATATCACCAAAGTTTTCTATTAAAAATCCTATTATAGCAATAAACATATTAGCTATTAAAATTAATGATACAAAATAAAGTGGCATACTTGTTATTTTAAAATCTAGCAAACAATTCAATAAAATTCCTAAAGTTATTGCTGATACTGTTGCTAAAGCATGATATGCGAGTGTTCTTTTTAATCTATTATTATTATTAATTCCAAAAATACCAAATCTTTCATCCTTATCATAATATAAAACTATATACATCATTAAACATCCAACCCATAGTGCTATTGAAATAAAGAATGGAGAAAAAGCTGTACCATAACTAGATATTTCATCAACAACATCTGTTTTTAAATTAACTGCTTCTTTAGAGTAATCACTTAATCCATCAACTTTTTTAACTTCTTTTTTAGTATTATCAATATTTGTATCTAATTCTTTTTTAGCATCTAATACACTATTGTCTAAAGTTGTCATTCCATTTTTTAATGTTAATGCCCCACTACTTAAAGTTTTAGCGCCACTATCTAGTGTATTTATACCACTACCTAAAGTATTTATTCCATTATTTAAAGTACTTGCTCCTGACTTTAGGGATTTTATTCCATTAGATATTTGTAAAGAACTGTTATATAAAGTATTAGCACCCATTTGAAGTTCTGTTATACCATTTTGTAATTCTGTTATTTGTCCAGATACACTAGATAAACCAGATACTTTATTATTTAATTCCGTAAGACCAGCATTTAATTTTTGATTTCCTGCTTTTAATACAGTACCACTAGCTTTTAATTTTTGCGTATCAGGTGATGATTGAATTCCTGTTATAATAGCACATAATTTTTGCTCATTCTCAGTTTCTGGTGCTGCACATAATGTAGAAGCATAATCAACTGTAGACAAAATTTTATTTGTACCATCAACATAGTCATTCATTCCTAATAATTGATCACTACCATTTTTTAAATCACTTACACCACCAACTAAATCTGTAAGACTTGAATTTAAACTACCTAAATTAGAAGTAGCTTGAGCAAGTTTATCAGTTCCAGACTTTAGATTAAATAAACCATCATTAAATAAATCATAATTACTATCTAAGCTATTAACTCCATTAACTAAAGTATTAGAACCACTAACCAAGGCATTAGAACCACTAACCAAAGAGCCTGTTCCTTGACTTATTGCCTCTGCTCCACTGCTTAATGTATCTGTACCATCCTTTAATTTACTTGTTCCATCATGTAAATCATTAAATCCATTACTAATAGTATCTAAACTATCTGGTACTTCTTTTACTTTATTTGCCAAATTATCTACAATAGTAGAATTAACTGTATTATCTAAATTTTTCTCAACATTTAAAACAACATTATTAATAATCTGACTAGCTAAATAATTTGATTTTTGATTAGGTGAATAAGTAATAGTAGCATGTCTTTTATTTTCTTCACTAGCACTATTTAAACTATCTGTAAAATCACTTGGAATAGTAATAACTGCATAGTATTCATTATTATATAAACCATCAGTAGCTTTCTTATTAGTAGTTGATACTAATTTTAACTTCTTAGCTTTCTTAATACTATCTATTATTTCTTCTCCCTTATCACCATCATCTTCATTAACTATAGCTACTGGAATATTGTCTATATTTCCCTTACCATATGGATCCCAATAAGCTTTTAGATAAAAAAAACTATACATAAAAGGTATTAAAATAACAGCAGCAATAACAATATACTTAAAATAATTATTTTTCTTCATAATATCTCCCCCTTAATTAATTTTTATTTAATAGTCCATCTGTTAAAATTGTTGTAATTTCTTTTGTAATTTTTTCTTCATCAAGCTCTCCTTCATACTCAAACATAACTGCAATATATACTTTATATATTATAAATGCTGTTAAGTGAGCATTACATTTCTTTATATGATGTTCTACTATTTCTTTCTCAATTTTTTCTTCTATGTATTTTATAATACCATCATCATAAAGCTTTAAAAAGCTCTTACTTTCTTTAGTTTTACCTAATTTAACTTCCTCACTAATAGTAGATATTAACAAACTATTTTTTCTAAACTCTAACATATCATGAACATTAGTAGAAACTATTTCTGGAAATGACTTAGCACTATTTAATTTAGCTTCTATGTTCTTCTTCATATTTTCTAATTCTTCCTTAATAAAATAGCAAAACAAGTCATCCTTATCTTTAAAGTAAGAATAAATAGTCTTCTTTGTAACCCCACTCTTATTAGCTATATCTAATAAAGATACTTTACGGTAGCCATATTTGGTAAACAATTCTCTTGCTGATACTATTATATCTTCTTTTTTTGTCATGTTCATCACCTCTATACCAATATACTAATTCGGTATACCAGTATAGTATATGCTTACAATAACTAAATGTCAAGACTTTTTTTATCAATTTTGCTAGTTTTTTGAAGAAATTTGTAAATTTTTCATAACTATTAGTAGTAAATTCTTGCAACAAGTATATCTTTTAATGGAGGAGACTATTTTGAAAAATTTTTTAAATGATAGACTAATAGCCCATAGAGGGGTATATTATAACTGTCGTGAAAACACTATCTCAGCCTTTAAAGAAGCTATTAAAAGAAATTATATAATAGAATTAGATGTTAGATTAACCAAAGATAAAAAAGTTATTGTATTTCACGATCTAAATTTATTACGACTAACAGGTATAAATAAAAATATTAGTACCTCAACTTATGATGAACTAAATAGCATTATAAATATCCCAACCCTAGAAGAAGCTATTAAATTTGTTAAAGGAAGAGTACCAATTATAATAGAGATTAAATCTATAAATAAAAAATATGAATTAGAAAAAGAAGTTGCTAATATACTAGATAAATTTGATTATGAATTTGCTATCCAAAGTTTTAATATTTTATCCCTACGTTGGTTTAAAAAAAATAACCCCCAGTACATTAGAGGCTATCTTGTTAATGGCATATACTCCCAAAATAAACTATTTAATATTTTTATATTAAGTAAATTATTTAAATATAATATTGCTCCCTATTATATAGGTATTGATATAAAAAGCTTAGATAATAATAATTCTAAAAAAGCAAGAAAAAAATATAATATTATTGGCTATACTATTAATAATAAAAAAGAATATGAAAAATATCATAATCTTGCAGATAATTTTATTTGTAACATAGGAAAAGAGCCTTTTTATTAAAAGACTCTGGATAGACATACAAAGAGACTGTTCCCCCTGAGGACAGTCTCTCAAAAAGAATAAAAAGGGGTTGGCTAGTGTGATACTAGCACCAATTCATCTAAATTTGAATTGGTGATTAATATACTAAGACAAAACCCCTTTTTTGTCAATACCTAAATTAATTAATTTGAATTTTTTAAATATATACTAACTATATGTTACCTATTCTATATTCAAAATAAATCACTAATATCTGCCATTAAATTCATCATCTAATAATCGCTCATAATAAGCATATTTATCCATTAGTAATTCTTTATATTTATCAATCATATTTAGATAAAATTTTTTAGTTCCTACTTGATAAAACTTTAAACTATAGTATTTTTTTTCTAAAGCTTTAATTTCAGCCTCAAGAACTTCTATTACACCTTTTGCATACATAGTTGATGGTAACTGTGATTTTTTCATAAACTCCCTCCTACTAGAATAAAATATTATTTAATACATACTTGTATTAATTTTACCTCTTATTATGATAACCTATATTTTTAAATATTTTTCAACTTTACTTTAATAAGACGTTTACTAGCCCTAAGCGAAATTTAATTAACACTATATTAACAACGCAATATCATAAAATGCCAACACAAGTATATATATTAATTGAAGAGGTGTTTTATGTTTGGACAAATATTAAATTTATTTCTGCAAAATATGTCATTTTTTGGTAGCTACTCAAACGAGATGTTTCCTCCTCCTCTATCTCACGAAGATGAAATTAAGTATATTACTTTAATGAAAAATGGAGATAAGGACGCTAGAAATAAATTAATTGAGCATAATTTAAGATTAGTTGCCCATATTGTAAAAAAATTTGATACTAATAATAATGATATTGATGATTTAATTGGTATAGGAACTGTTGGTCTCATCAAAGGAATTGATACTTATTCTTTAGATAAAAAAGTTAAACTTACAACTTATGCAGCTAAATGTGCTGAAAACGAAATTCTAATGTATTTTCGAAGTAATAAAAAAAATAGTAAAAATATTAGTATTTACGAGGGAATAAGTTATGATAAAGAGGGAAATGAGATTACTATATTAGATGTTTTAAAAACTAAAGATCCCGATTATCTAGAAGAGCTTTATATAAAAGATAACATTGTGGCTCTAAAAAAATATCTAAATTTATTAACTCCTAGAGAAAGAAAAATAATTGATATGCGCTACGGACTTAATAATCAAGATGAACTTACGCAAAAAGAAATTGCTAAAATTATGAAAATATCTAGAAGTTATGTATCTAGAATTGAAAAACGGGCTATTACCAAAATGCTTAGAGCTTTTATTAAAGATAAAAAGATAATCTAGATGATAAGTCTACATTATCTTTTATTTTGCAAAATATTTCTTAAAAATTCACCAGTATATGAACCTTCTACTTGACTTACTTCTTCTGGAGTACCAGTTGCTACTACTTCTCCACCAAAGTTTCCACCATCTGGTCCTAAATCAATTATATAATCAGCAACTTTTATAACATCCAAATTATGTTCTATTACCAACACTGTATCTCCATTTTCAACTATTCTATTCAATATTTTCAACAATTTCTTTATATCATGTGTATGAAGTCCTGTTGTAGGTTCGTCTAATATAAATAAACTTTTACCAGTTGCTTTCTTTTGCAACTCTTTGGCTAGCTTAACCCTAGCAGCCTCCCCACCAGACAAAGTAGGAGCAGGTTGACCTAATCTAATATAATTAAGTCCAACATCTGATAAAACTTGTAATTTATGTTTTACTTTAGGATGATTTTCAAAAAACTCCAAAGCTTCCTCAACTGTCATATTTAAAACATCATAAATTGATTTTTCCTTATATTTTATTTGAAGTGTCTCATTATTATATCTAGTTCCATTACAAACTTCGCATGGAACATATACATCTGGTAAAAAATGCATCTCTATTTTTTTTACACCATCACCCCAACAAGCTTCACATCTGCCACCTTTAACATTAAAAGAAAATCTTCCTTTGTCATATCCTCTTATCTTTGCCTCTTTAGTTTCAGAAAAAATAGTTCTAATATCATCAAATACCCCTACATAAGTAGCTGGATTACTTCTTGGAGTTCTTCCAATTGGTGTTTGTGATATATCTATTACTTTATCTATATTTTCTAATCCCTTAATAACTCTACACTTTCCTATAACTTCTTTAGAATCATACAAATAGTTCTTAGCAGCCTTATAAAGAATCTCATTTACTAAAGTTGACTTACCACTACCAGATACACCTGTAACACAAGTAAAAGTTCCTAATGGTATTTTCACATTTATTTTCTTTAAATTATGTTCACTAGCCCCTTTAATTTCTATATATTTCTTATTTCCTTTTCTTCTTACAGCTGGAATATCTACTTTATAAAGACCTGTAAGATATTTACCTGTTAAGCTATCTTTATTTTTCATAACCTCTTCTGGTGTACCAGCAGCTATAACTTCTCCACCATGTTCTCCAGCTCCTGGGCCTATATCTATCAAGTAATCAGCAGATAACATTGTATCAGTATCATGTTCAACAACAATTAAAGAATTACCTAAATCTCTCATATTTAGTAATGACTGTATCAAACGATTATTATCTCTTTGATGAAGTCCAATACTTGGTTCATCTAAAACATATAAAACGCCTGTTAATCTAGAACCTATTTGTGTTGCTAATCTTATTCTTTGACTCTCACCGCCTGATAAAGTAGCAGCATTTCTTGATAAGGTTAAATATTCAAGTCCTACATTTATCAAGAAATCTAATCTTGAATTTATTTCTTTTAAAATAATCGCTGATATTTCTTTTTTTTCTTTACTTAATTTCAAATTATTAATAAAAGTTTTTAATTCTTTTATTGAAAAATTAGTTACTTCATAAATATTTTTTCTACCAACTAAAACAGACAAAACGCTAGGCTTTAATCTAGAACCGCCACAAGTTTTACAAGGTAGTTCCATCATAAATTGCTCTATCCAATCTCTTATCCAACCACTCTTTGTCTCAACATATCTTCTCTCTAGATTAGTAATAATTCCCTCAAAATAATCTTTAGAAGTTCTTGTATTACCATTTTTTGATTTATAATTAAATTCTAAAATATCTGGAGACCCATAAAGAATTATATCTAATACCTTCTTAGGTAATTCTTTTATTGGTGCATCAAGACTAAAGCCGTAATATTTTGCTACTGTACTTAACTGGGTATATATAATATTTGTAGGATCATCTATAGTTATAGTAGTAATAGCGCCCTCATTTATTGATTTTGTTTTATCTCGAATAACTAAATCAACATTTATTTTATATTGTATTCCTAATCCTTTACAATCTGGACAAGAACCATATGGAGCATTAAAAGAAAAGATTCTTGGTTCTAACTCTTCTAATGAATAATCACAATAAGGACAAGCAAAATTTTCTGAAAACAGTACTTCTCCTTTTTCTAACATATCTATAATAACTTTACCGCCTGATAATTTACAACTAGTCTCTATTGCTTCATAAAGTCTACTTCTAATAGCGTCTCTTATTATCAATCTATCTACAACAACACTTATATTATGTTTTTTATTCTTCTCTAAATTTATCTCCTCTGATAAATCATACATCTTATCATCTATCTTTACTCTTATATAACCATCTTTTCTTAATCTTTCTAACAAGTCTTTCTGAGTTCCTTTTTCTCCTCTTACAACAGGTGATAAAACCATCATCTTTATTCCTTCTTCATAAGTTAAAACTTTATTAACCATCTCTTCTATACTTTGATTTGTTATAGGGATATGATGATTAGGACAATACGGGGTTCCTATTCTTGCAAATAACAATCTTAAATAATCATATATCTCTGTTACTGTACCTACTGTCGAACGAGGATTTTTATTAGTTGTTTTCTGATCAATACTTATACTTGGAGACAATCCCTCAATAGAATCCACATCAGGTTTTTCTGTATTTCCTAAAAACTGTCTAGCATAAGCAGATAAGCTCTCAACATATCTTCTTTGTCCTTCTGCATATATTGTATCAAATGCTAAAGAGCTCTTTCCAGAACCAGAAACACCAGTAACTACAACTAGTTTGTTTTTAGGGATTTCTAAATCTATATTTTTTAGATTATTAACTCTAGCACCTTTAATTACTATCTTATCCATTATTATGCCTCCTCTAAAATTTTCTTAGTATTATAACACAGTTTTTAATTAATATTAACAGAATCTATTGATTTTATTTTAGTTTTTATTCTTTGAATAGCATTATCTATACTTTTAGGGTCTTTATCTAAAATAGATGCTATTTCTTTATATTCAAAATTTTGAAGTTTTAGATTAAAAACACATTCTTCTAAATCAGTCAATTTATCAATTATTTTATTATATAATTCTAGATATTCATCTTCTTCTAATAACCCAACCTCTGGATTAAGACTATTATCTTTAATAAAATCTATCAAATTATCCTCGTCTTCTAATGAAGTTTCTAACGAAACAGCCTCATTTAAAGGTTTATGTTTATAACGATTTAATTTTTTTATAATTGTCATTAATTGTCTATCCATACATACATTAGTAAATGTATAAAATTTTACTTCATCTTCCAAATTATAATTCATTATTGATTCTTCAAATCCTATTAAGCATTCTTGAACCAAATCGGCAAACTCTATTCCTTTATTTCTTACATACTTAAAATAACGACTACATTTTTTAGTAATTAAAGGTTTGTATTTTTTATAAAGAATATTATAAGCTGCTTCATTATGTTCTTTTGCAAGTAGTACAAGTTCATTATCATTTTGTTCTAATAATTTCATATTATCTTCCTACATTTACAATATGAGATAAAATTATTCCACAAGAAACAGAAGCATTCAAACTATTAATTTTTCCTGCCATAGGAATAGACGCTATAAAATCGCATTCTTTTTTAACAACATTAGACATACCATGTCCCTCATTTCCTATTACAATAGCAATAGGCATCTTATAATCAAGTTTTGTATAATTATCTCCATCCATATCTGTACCTATTATCCAAAATTTATTATCTTTTAATTTTTTTATAGCAACTTGTAAATTAGAAACTCGAGATATTTTAACATAATTTATTGCTCCTGTAGAAGTTTTAACAACAACATCAGTAATACCCACTGCTCTATCTTGGGGAATAATTATTCCATCTATTCCTAATGCTTCAGAGGTTCTAATTATAGCTCCAAAATTATGAGGATCTTCTATATGATCTAATATTACAACCAGAGGGTTATTCTTTTTAGATACTACTTCTAATAACTCATTAATATCATAAGTTTTAATATTATCTATTTCCATTACTATCCCTTGATGTAAGCCTGACACTTTATTATCTAATATTTTATTATCAACAAAATTTACTCTTACTTTATTTTTAAATAATAAATCTAAAATTTCTCTATCCTTAAATTTTTTACTAACATAAGCTTTTACTATTTTATCTTTCCCTATTAAAGTTTCCTTACAAACATTTTTACCGTATATATACACTATTTCACCTCTATTAACTCTAAAATTTCTCTTAATCTTGTCTTTCTTCCACTTAAATATAAATATCCTATCAAAGTCTCAAATCCCGTTGATAATTTATAAGTAATTATATCTGTATTTTTAGGATGACTACTTCTTTTATAATTTCTCCCTCTCTTTACAATATCTAACTCCTCCTCTGTTAAAGCGTTAGTATCTATCAAATTAGAAAGTATCTTAGCTTGAGCCTTAGCTGACACGTAATTAATAGCTTTTTTTTGTAATTGTTCTACTTTAAGTGGTGCCTCTTTTATCATTTTTTCTCTAATATAAACTTCATAAATAGCATCTCCAAGATAAGCTAAAGTTATTACATTTATCATCTTAATATCCATTTTATCACCTTCACACTAATTCCAAACACAATAGCATTGTATCATTTTATTTAATATAAATCAAGTGGTTTTCAAACGTTTGTTCGTAATAGTGTTTAAAGTTTTTAACTAACAAAAAAGATAGTCAAATAATCTACTATCTAAATCTATTTTATATCTTATCTTCTTTTATTTTTTTGATATATTTTACTATAATTAATACCATTAGATGAATCATTAGATACTAATTGTATCCCCTTATCTTCTCCCACCTTAGAATACGATTCTATCATATATCTTTTTCTAGAAAGTCTTAACTTTCTTAGTGCCACTACTTCTATTTGTTTTATTCTCTGCTGTGTTACACCAATTATTTGTCCTATTTCTTCTAATGTAAAAGGTCTACCATCAAAACCAAAACGTAATCTTATTATCTTTAATTCTTTAGGTGTTAATAAACCACTATTCAAAATTTCTTCAGATTTTTCTCTTAAATCAATATCAAGCATTACTTCCTCTGGCGTTTTATCATCTGATGCTAGAATATCTCCAAGTTCATTTTTTTTCTCATATCTAAATTCAGGTTCTTTCTCATTTCCAACTAAAGAATTCAAACTTACAGTACCTTTTAATATATATTCACATTTTTCTATAATATCAATAGAAACATTAAGTTTCCTAGCCATCTCTTCCTTAGAGGGTTCCATACCATATTGTTCTATTAATTTTTTCTTTAAAACTTTATATTTTCTTATAAATTCCTCAAAATAAGATGGAACTACTATATTTCTAGAAGTTTTCTCAGCTTCCCTAATAATAGCTCGTCGTATACACTGAGTTGCAAATGTTGAAAATTTATACCCTTTTCTAACATCAAATCTCTCTACAGCCTTTATAAGTCCTAAATTACCATTCTGAATAATATCTTCTAGCTCTAATCCAATTCCTTGATAATTCTTAGCAATACTGACTACTAATCCTAAATTTTTTTCAATCATTGTATTTTTGGCATCAGCATCACCTTCTAATATTCTATGGCCAAGTTTCTCTTCCTCTTCTATAGTTAATACACCAGGTAAGCTCTTTAAATATAAATTTATAGTATTGCCAATAAATTCACTATCAAGCTCTGCTTTCTCTTCTTGTTTTTCTTCAATATCATTATCTAAAAACTCATCTTTATCCTTAATTTCTTCTTTCATAATTCCTATCTCCCCTTTATTATTTTTTTCTACTTTTTCTATAAACTCTATCCTCTGAATATGATTCTATCATATGTCTTTTTCTAGAACTTTTTAATTTCTTCAATGCTTGCTTTTCTATCTGTCTTACTCTTTCTCTAGTTAATCCTATTAGTTGACCTATTTCTTCTAATGTAAGACGTCTACCATCAAAACCAAAACGCAACCTTATTATTTCTATTTCTCTAGATGTTAAAACACCACTATTTAAAATTTCTTCAGTCTTTTCTCTTAAATCAGTATCAAGCATCTCTTCTTCTGGTGTTTTAACATCAGATGCTATAAGTTCTCCAAATTCAGTTTCTTTCTCATCACCTACTGTAACATTCAAACTTGCAATATCATTCAACAGCCATTCACATTTATCTATAACTTCAACAGAAACATCAAGCTCTCTAGCCATCTCTTCTCTAGATGGCTCTTCTCCATATTGACATGTTAACTTATTCTTTAAAGCTTTATATTTTCTTATAGTTGCCTCGAAATGAGATGGAACCCTTATATTTTTAGAAGTATTATCAGCCTCTCTTCTAATAGCCTGTTTTATCCAATTAGTAGCATACGTTGAAAATTTATATCCTTTTCTAACATCAAACATTCTTGCAGCCCTCATAAGTCCCAAATTACCATTCTGAATAATATCTTCAAAAGGAAGTCCACTTCCTCTATAATGATTAGCAATACTTACTACTAACTTTAAATTTCTCTCAACCATAGTATTTATCGCATCAACATCACCTTCTAATATTCTATAACCAAGTTCTTCCTCTTCTTCTTTTGTTAATAAATCAGGCAAGCTCTTTAAATACAAACTTACAGTATCCCCAATAAAATCACTATTTTCAGTTTCTTTTTCTTCTATTTTCTCTTCAATATCACTATCTAAAATTTCATCTTTATTCTTAAATTCTTTTTCCATTCCATCATCACGTCCTTTAATTATTTTCTTCTTTCTTTTACATAAATAATATCTTCTGTATATGGTTCTAACATATATCTTCTACTAGGATGTCTTAATTTTTTTAATGTTTTTTCTTCTATATGCCTTACACTTCTTTGAATTAATATCTCCAATTTCTTTATTTCTTCCAATGTAGAATACTCACAAAGATGCTCTTGCAAAAGAAGGTATACCATTAGTTGTCCTATTTCATTTGGCATAAAGCACTTACCATCAAATCCAAAACATAACCTTATTACCTCTATTTCTATAGGAGTTAATTCACCTAACATCTCTTCAGTTCTTTCCCTTAAATCAATAGAAAGCATTGCTTCTTCTGGTGTCTTTACATCTGATGGTAAAGTTTCCCAAAGCTCAGTATAGTTCCCATCTCCTACCATAACATTCAAACTTGCAATATCATCCAATAAAAGCTCACATCTATCTATAACTTCAATAGAAACACCAAGTTTCTTAGCCATCTCTTCTTTAGATGGAGCTTCACCGTATTGAACTATTAACTTATTTTTTAAAACTTTATATTTTCTTATAATTTCCTTATAATGAAATGGAATTTTTATATTTCTAGAATTTATACCATCCTCACTCCTAATAGCCTGTTGTATCAAATTAGTGGCATACGTTGAAAATTTATCTCCTTTTCTAACATCAAACATTCTTGCAGCCTTCATAAGTCCTAAATTACCATTCTGAATAATATCTTCAAAAGATAATCCACTTCCTTGATAATTTTTAGCAATACTTACTACTAGCTTTAAATTTTTCTCAACCATTGTATTTATTGCATCAACATCACCTTTTAATATTCTATAACCAAGTTCTTCCTCTTCTTCTTTTGTTAATAAATCAGGCAAGCTCTTTAAATACAAACTTACAGTATCCCCAATAAAATCACTATTTTCAGTTTCTTTTTCTTCTATTTTCTCTTCAATATCACTATCTAAAATTTCATCTTTATTCTTAAATTCTTTTTCCATTCCATCATCACGTCCTTTAATTATTTTCTTCTTTCTTTTACATAAATAATATCTTCTGTATATGGTTCTAACATATATTTATTTCTATAATTCCTTAATTTCTTTAACGCTCTTACTTCTATTGCCCTTACTCCTTGCTTAGTTAAATCCATTAACTGACCTATTTCTTCTAACGTAAAACGTCTACCATCAAAACCAAAACGCAATCTTATTACTTCTATTTCTCTAGGCTTTAATACACCACTATTTAAGATTTCTTCGATTCTTTCTCTTAAATCAATAGAAATCATTTCTTCTTCTGGTGTCTTTACATCAGATGGTATAGTTTCCCCAAACTCAATATCTTTATCAGCTCCTACCACAACATTTAAACTTACAGTATCACTTAATAAATATTCACATTTATCTATAACTTCAATAGAAACATCAAGTTTCTTAGCCATCTCTTCTTTAGTTGGAACTTCACCATAATGACACATTAACTTATTCTTTAAAACTTTATATTTCCTTATAAATTCCTCAAAATAAGATGGAACTATTATATTTCTAGAAGTCTTATCAGCTTCTCTAATAATAGCCTGTCGTATCCAATAAGTAGCATATGTTGAAAATTTATTTCCTTTTCTAACATCAAATAGTTCTGCAGCCCTCATAAGCCCCAAATTACCATTCTGAATAATATCTTCAAAAGATAGTCCACTTCCTTGATAATTTTTAGCAATACTTACTACTAACTTTAAATTTCTCTCAACCATAGTATTTATCGCATCAACATCCCCTTCTAATATTCTATGGCCAAGTTTCTCTTCCTCTTCTGTAGTTAATACACCAGGTAAGCTCTTTAAATATAAATTTATAGTATTGCCAATAAATTCACTATCAAGATCTGCTTTCTCTTCTTGTTTTTCTTCAATATTATTATCTAAATATTTATCTTCATACTTAAATTTTTCTTCCATAGCTTCCATATCTCTTTTATTATTTTTTTCTACTTTTTCTATAACTACTACTTACTCTTCCACCACCATAAACTGATTTAGAAGAACCATCAGAATAAAGAGATGCCCTTATTTTTCTTAAATTTTCCAAAGCTTTTTCGGGATCAGCAGCATAGCATACATATGCCTCGGTTTTTTTGTTCTTCTTATCTTATCTAGTGCTATTTCTTCTAGTTGTTTTATTCTTTGTCTAGATAAATTCATTATTTTTCCTACTTCATCTAAAGACATAGGTTCTCCAGCATTTATTCCAATACCATTACGCATCTTTAAAATCTTTATTTCTCTTTCATTTAATCTACAATTATTTAAAAGTTCATTAACACTCTCATTTAATTCTCTATTTATAAATTCTTCTTCGGGGGTTTTAGCATTTGAAGCTATAAACTCTGATAATTCAGAATCTTTTTCTTCTCCAACAGATGTATTTATACTAACAATAGGATTAGCAGACATCTCATATTCTGCAACTATTTCTATAGGAAGTTCTAATTCAGAAGCAATCTCTATATAAGAAAGTGTTCTTCCTAATTTATTTTCTAAATTACTCTTCTCATAAAAATATTTTTTTGCATCTCTTACTACACCTAAAGGCTCATAAATAAATTTTACTTTGGTGTTTAAAGCATTCATCATAGCTTGATCTATCCACCAAATAGCATATGTTGAAAATCTAAATCCTTTAGTGGGATCAAACCTCTCTGCAGCCTTTATAATCCCCATATTTCCTTCTTGAATAAGATCTTCTTTAGACATACCTCTACCTAAAAATTTTTTAGTCTCAAAAACAACTAATCTTAAATTTTTCTCAACAAGTATTTTTAATGCTTCCATATCTCCAGCTTTAATCCTACAACCTAACTGTTGTTCTTCTTCTTTGGTTAATAATTCATTAGGTACTTGTTCCATATAAATAGAAAAATTATTTAAATCTTTTTCACTTTTCTCTTTAAATTCGTCTAAATTCTCTAATAATCCCTCATTGTTAATATCTTTCATAATCTTTAATCCCCCTTACTAATTACATTATAATAAAATTATTTCTTTCTAGATTTTCTATAACTCTTCGAACTAGTACTTCTTTCTTCAGTCTCTATATCAGTCATAGGTAAATATGCTCCTATTAAATTTTTAGTTTTATAATTTCTTAATTTTTTTAATGCATTCTGTTCTATTTGTCTTATTCTTTCTCTGGTAACTCCCATCTTTTGACCTATTTCTTCTAAGGTATAAATTCTTTCTTCAAAGCCAAAACGTAATCTTATTATTTCTACCTCCCTAGGTGTTAACATATTACTATTTAATATTTTATCAACTTTTTCTTTTAAATCAATATCAAGTATCTCTTCTTCTGGTGTTTTTGAATTATCAGAAATTAATTCTATTATCTCTGTATCTTTATCTTCGCCAGATGAGAAATTTAAACTTAATGTATCATCAAAATTCATTTCATATTGTTTTAATTTTTCTAAAGAAATATTTAATTCTTTTGCTAATTCTTCTTCAGTTGGATATCTTTTATATTTAACAGTTAATTTATCTTTTACCTTTTTATATTTTTTTAACTCTTCATAAAAATAAACTGGTACTCTTATATTTTTAGCTTCATTTCCTAATCCTCTTCTAATATAATGTTGTATCCAATAAGTTGCATATGTGGAAAATCTATATCCTCTTCTAACATCATACCTTTCTGCTGCTTCAATAAGTCCCATATTACCATGTTGGATAAGATCAACAAAATCCAAACCAAAATCTTTATAATGTTTAGCAACACTAATTACTAATCTCAAATTTCTTTTAACTATTGTATTTATTGCTTCTTTATCACCTTTTAAAATTCTATAACCAAGTTTATCTTCCTCTTCTTTAGTTAACAAGCCACCTTCTATTTCACTAAAATACTTTAATTCTTTTAAATAAAGTTCTATAATTTCAGAATTTTCAACAAAATCATCATTATTTTTTAAGTTCATACCTTATCTTCTCCTTCTTATTATTTTTCCTAAATAACTAGTCAAAATTAATTAGTGAGTAATATTATAACAGTTTTTCAAAAAAAATAAATAGTTTTTTATTAATTAATAAAAAAATTTAGCTACTCATATACTTAATTAGCTAAATTTTTATTATTAATTATATCATCTAGGCCAGACATATATATTTCTTTTAATCCTTCTTCCTGAGATTTTACCAACTTAGAATAAGGATTTTTATGAGTAGGTATTGTCTTTATATTACTACTTACTATCTCACCATTTGATACAAATAAAACTGTTGGTAATATCAGAATATTGCTCTCTAAAGTATATCCCTTATAGATATTATCTAATTTTTCATATAATTGTTTAACTTTATCATTATCTTCACAATTTTTAATTATACCAGTCTTCTGATCTAGATTCTTTATATCACATATATTATCTATATCATAATAATACACTTTATCTATATTACTATCATTAGATGCTTCAATAAGTATATTTATGGCACTTCTAGAATAAGCTGATTTACTACTACCTATATATATAACACCACTTTTATTACTTAATATATCTAATACTTTATCTATACTTACATACTTAATAACATTATCAGATTCTACATCAACACTAACATATTTCTTTCCATCTTCACTAGTCTTACCATTTAAATTCTCATAATTATTTTTTAATTTTCTGCCATCTACATTATTATTCTTCTTATTTGGTAATAATAATCCAAATAAGAATATTATTCCTACTATTAAAACTATCCCTATAGTAATTAACTTTTTCTTTTTATTCATAAACAAGCACCTTCCATCATATTAAGGAAAAGATATTAACTTCCATTTTTGAGCATTAGAATCATTACCATTATATATTTGAATATTGGTCTTATTAGCAAAAGATGCATCATATATATCTAAAAACATATTATTTTTACCATAAAATCCAAATCCACCATCTGAATATTCTTTTAAGTGGAAACGTTGTGCCTCCGTTGAAGCAGGATTACTACATGTCCAAATTTGAACATTAGTACCATTTACAAAATTACCATTATCTACATCCAAACACCTAGTTACATTTCCAACACCACTATAAATATTATAATAGCCTGTAGTATCATATTTAAATTTCCATTTTTGGGCTACTACACCACTAGTATTTTGAGAATACAATTGAACATTTTGTCCATCTACATCTCTACCGCTAGTAACATCAAGAACAAATGTTGGATTATCATAATTAGCTATATAATAATAATTTTCATCTATACACCAAATAGCATATAAAGTAATACTCTTATTCAATGTATAAACTGATCCTGGATTATATGTACCTACAGTTGCATTTTTATCTGTACTCCAACCTAAAAACTTAAATTGTGATCTAGTAGGAACAGTAGAAGATAATGTTAAATCTTTACCATAAGCTTTTTCTTGACTACTAGGAGCTCCTGAGCCTCCATTAGCATAATAACTAATCGTATATTTTATAGGTGTCTCAGATAATTGATAAGGATCTTCCTTTGTACCACTACCAGTATATCCAATATTTGCTTTTAAAGTAAGTATTGGGCGAAGAGAATAGCTATAGTGGTGAGAGTGAAATCCAGAGCTATCATAATTATACAGAGCGGGAATGTAAACCGAACTTCCGCTGGCTGAAGCCAACACGTTCCAGCGATAGTCAGTCGCGGAATAATAGTGATAATTGCGTGATACCATCCAGTAAGAATTCGCTGTACCATCTAGTTTACTAGCTACTGCTGTACCTAACACATTTTTTACTAGATAATAATCTTTTGTATATAATTCATCTCCACCGCCTTGACTCTCAACTGGATTACAACTTTCTCCAGTTGAACAAGTCCATGGTGCAGTTGTTGTAAATTTAGAAGTATCTGTTATATATTCTGTCTGACCATTATAACCAAAATACCTTGAACCCTTAGTATATTTACTATTTTCATACTTACTAGCTAATTCATTTAAATATCCAACAAAATTAAGATACCCAGTTTGTCCTTGAAAATATATTGCTGTTGATGATACATGTTCACTCACTATATCTACTGTCCCATCACCATTAATTGATATTACTCTCCATAAATCTAGTTCCTGAGGATTAATAGTTTGAGTCTCTGTATACCCAGTTTTTGATGTACTAGTAGTATAAGATGATAAAGTAGGTTTCATTAAGACATAATCTCCAAGGGCAAGATTTTGTTGACATATATAACCATCAGGACAAACAGTAATCTTTTTATTTTTATATATAGTAGCTAACTCATCTATTGCTCCTTGAACATTATTACTAGATAATGTACTATTTTTATTTACATAATATATATTATTAGATGTATATTGTGTTACTGCATATACACCAGTTGCTGATAATAATACACCTATTATCAATCCTATTATAAATATATAATTATCTTTTTTCATAATATACATCATCTTCTTTCTATTTTTTTACCGTATCCTCAAGACCACCTAAGGCGTTCTCTCAGAGATATTTCCCCCTCACATCAACTTGTAGATATTTCCATAGGATAAGTCTCTGTACCAAGACCTGAATACTTGAGCCCAGATTTTAGAGTCAATATTGGGCGAAGATATTTTGCACGACTGTAACTTAGAAAATATGTATGAGAATATCGATAAAAACTTGGTAATGACCCAGAAGCATCTAGAATATTCTTACTTCTACCAAGCCAATAATATTCACTAGAACTGTTGTAAACATAATAGCGTGATGCTATCCAATAATCAGCCGTTTTCCCATTATTTACTTTACTAGCATCTAGTCCTAATATTCTGTTAACTAAATTATAATCTTTAGTATATTTTGTATCGCCCCCGCCTTGCTTTTCAACTGGATTACAACTTTTTCCAGTAGAACATTTCCAAGGTGCTGGATTAGTAAATTTAGATATATCTGTTATATACTCTGTCTGACCATTATAGCCAAAATATCTTGAACCTGTTGTATATGTACTATTTGCGTATTGACTAGCCAAAACATTTAAATATCCAACAAAATTTTGATATCCTTTTTTACCATTAAAGTATATTGACGTAGATGATATATGTTCACTTATTATATCTACTGTACCATCACTATTTTTCGATATTACTCGCCATAAGTTTAACTCTTGAGGATTAATGGTTTGACTACTTGTATATCCAGTTTTTGATGTACTAGTAGTATAAGAAGACTTAGTAGGAGTCATCTTTACATAGTCCCCTAATGCTAAAGTATTTTTCTTTTTAAAACAAGTATGATCATCAGGGCATCTACGTCCAAGAGCATATATTTCATCTAAAGCATCTTGAGCTGTAGTTGAAGATAACTTACTATCTGTATTACTATAGGTAATATCACTACCATTACCTATAGTAGTAACAGCATATACACCAGTTGCTGATAACAATATACCTATTATAATTCCAGAAATAAGTTTAATATATTTTCTTCTCTTATTATCTTTCTCCATATATTAATATCACCCCTACTATTTAACTGTATATAGATCATAACTATATATAAATTTATCTACTACTTCTTTACTATCTATATTAATAATATTAGCAAACATCTTACCCTGATATATATATATAATAGCAGGAGTTCCAAACACATCTTTATCTATATTTAATAATTTTAATAATTTATTATATTCTTCTTTATTTATCTTATAGTCATCATATATATAATAATTTATTTTCTTACTATCTAAATATCTCTTAGTACTTTCATTATATTTATTAGTACTCTTACTACTATAGTAATAAATGATAGCTCTATCTTTATTTTTTATCATAGTCTCTATATCATTTATAGTTACTTGCTCTATTTTCTTCTTTGTAAAAGTAGATATTAGAGCTAGTAACACTATAAATGATACTCCTACTATTAAGATAAATTTTAATCTATAATCTTTATCATTTATTACTTTATCTTTTATTTTATATATCTTATTCTTTATATTATTTAATATAGATTTAATCTTTATCTTCATAAGAATTTCCTACCTTTCTTTATATATAGTTATATTTCTTTAATATAGTTTTCCACTGCATCCTCAAGACCACCTTAGGCGGTCTCGGGGGAATAATCCACTACACATCAATTTTCGGATAATACATAAGGATCTGCTTCTGTACCACTACCTGTATATTTGATCCCGGATTTCAGAGTCAATACTGGGCGAAGAGAGCTGTTAACGCTGTTGGGGTTCAAACCAGAACTACCCGAATTAGTATAGTAATACAGACCGCTGTGGCGAACGTCACCTGACGTATACACAAGTCGCCCACTCCAGTCATAGTAGGCAGTGGAAGAATATCGATAATAGCGCGATGCCATCCAGTAATAATCATTTGTGCCATCTGGTTTACTTGCTACTGTTGTACCCAATACACTTTTGACTAAATTATAATCTTTGGTATATAACGCATCTCCTCCACCTTGACTTTCAATCGGATTACAGCTCTCTCCTGTTGAACAAGTCCATGGTTCCGGATTAGTAAATTTAGAAGTGTCTGTTATATACTCAGTCTGGCCATTATAACCAAAATGTCTTGAACTTTTTGTATATGTACTATTTTCATATTGTTTTGCTAATTCATTTAAGTATCCAACTAAATTTTGGTATCCTATTTGTCCTTGAAAATATATTACTGTTGATGATACATGTTCACTTACTACATCTACTGTTCCATCATTATTTATCGATATTACTCGCCATAAGTTTAACTCTTTAGGATTAATAGTTTGAGCATTTGTATATCCTGTTTCTGTTGGATCAGTAGTAAATGATGACTTAGTAGGCGTCATTTTTACATAAGAACCTAGTGCCATATCAGCAACATCACCCCTAGCTAAACTATCAATTGTACATTGAATATTAGTACAATTTATTCCAGTCTTAGCATTACTATAAGTAAATTGATTAGCTAGATTTATATCTAATTTATCTATCATACATTGAACATCTGTACAATCATCTCCAGTATTAGTATTATCATAAGAAAATTCTTCTGCTGTTAATCTTTGTACTTTAGCTGTTAAAGAAATATTTGTAATTAAACTTAATTTATCATCTGGTTGTCCTACTAAAGATGGTGTAGAATCATACCAACCTAAAGTTCTATATCCCTTACTAGGAGTAATAGTAGGTAAAGTTATAGAACAATCTATCTCATTATAAGTAGTACCATTAGTAACAGAAGTAGCACTACAAGATAAACTAGAAGAACCTATAGTATTTACATTACTTTCTTTTGAAAATACCGCTTTATAGTTAGCTTCATATACTGCATAATAATTACTTGTACCTGTATTTATTGTAGTTGTAGTAGTAGTACTACCAGTAGCATTAGATAATCCCTGATAAGCACTATTAGAAGGTCCTTTACTATTTACTACCTCATCAGGTACAGTTAAATCTCCTTCTTTTATTAGTGTTCCCTTATAATCAGCTAGTCTATTACCAGTTACTGTTATTACTTGTTGACTAGTTGTATAATAATAAATATTTGATGAAGCTTCTTTAGAGTATATTGTATATAAAACAGTAGCTTTACTATTAGTAGCAGAATCTATAGATGAATATACTATATTACCACTCTGAGTAGTAGCATATCCTTTCCATTGCCAACTGATAGAATTTACTGTATATGGATTTTTCTGTACAGTTTCAGTTCCTGTACTACTAGCACTTAAAACTGTAGTCATATGGGTATTATCAGTAAAATATGAATTTCTATATAATTTTCTTGAAGTACCACTAGAATACTCTGTAACTTCAGTTCTATACTTAGCATAATATGTTGTACTAGTATTTAAAGATACAGTACTTGTAGTAAATAGTTCCATATTATTTACTTTACCATATCCAACATATGCCCCACCATATTTAGAAGTAGTGGTAGTAATTGCAGTAGGAACTGTAATTTGACATTCATTATTCTCACCTTTTATTACACAATGTAATTTATCATTAGGATCATTCAAATTACCAGTTAAATTTTTTATACCATCACCACTATGATAGTAAAATGCTGCAATTATCCTTTTAGTAGTGATAGCATAAAAAGTAAATGTCGTTGTATCTCCTGTTTTTGTTAAAGTTATTCTACCAGTTGCTGAATTATAAGCTGAAAGACTTTCTTCTGCATCTTTATCTGTATTCCATCCCTTTATATCAAATGTATCCCTAGTTATAGTAGGAGTTGTTACAGTACAATTATTTATCTGAGTCCCTCCATTATAGACTTCTCCTAAAGTACAAGACTTAGGTGATGAATCAGATAATGTTGCTCCATTTGCCTCAAAATTGGCTGTTAATGTTACAGCATCTTTTCTTGTCTGTGCATACCAAACACTCCCTGACTTTAAAGTTACACCAGTTTTACCACTAGTATAAGTTATTGTTTTAGGATCTGCCGCCGCAGACCAACCTAATACTGTTGGTGTATTAGATGGAGCCGTTATTGTAGGCATTGTAACTGTTGCTGTACAACCTTCTTTAGACTCTGAAGTGTTATTATATATATAACATAAATCTATACTTTTATCTTGTGTATAAGTTTGATTTCGTTGTTCTTCAGTTAAATAAGTACTATTTGTTTTAAAATTAACGTTTCCATTCAGGTTAAAAGTTACTTTTAGTTTTTTTCTAAAAATTGCATATAGTGTTACATTATTTGCTGGCATTTTTAAAGATTCTAATCCAACATGAGCATTTTCATCTGTATTCCAACCCCTAAACTCATAACCATCTCTTATTGCTGTTGGTGTTAAATCAACAGTATCTCCATAAGTAACAGTAGCACTTGTCTTAGTAGCTGAAGTTCCTCCATTATAACTATAATTATAAGTTACTGTATAATTAGATTTTTCACACATTGCATATAAATTAATATTTCCTTGTATTGCTGTTGGGGTATAACTAGCACCTGAATCATAGCTAGTACCACTTCCATCATTTTTAGTATTCCAATGACATGTATAACCAGTTTTAGTTACAGTTGGTAAATTAAATGAAACTGGTGTCCAATTTGCTGTAAGTGTTACATTAGCATTATTAGTTGATGCTAAATTTTTAAAATATATTCCTGTTACTGGTGTAGTTCCATTACTCCAACTAGTACTAACAGCACTGGAACTATTACCATACTTAGCAGTTGCTGTATCTAATCCAACTGCTGTCCAACCTGCAAAAGTCTGATCTTTTGATGTTGCACTTCCAATAGTAGCCCCAGTATTATTAACGTTACCTGTTGCTTTAATTGTTTTAGTTGGATTACTTATATTTATAACTTTATCATAAGTTGCACTATTAGGAGCATTACTACCAGCTACCCCATTATTTAAGCTATATTTAATATTATATGTATTAGCAGTACTATTAAGAGTTAAATTACCATCTCCTGCTCCTAATTTAGTCTTTATTATTGCATTAGTACTACCAGATAATGCTGTTAATGAACCACCTAAAGTATAACCAGAATAAGTATATCCTGCTTTAGATGTTATATTATTTACAGTAAATTCTGTATTATAATCACTCTTTTTACTATAACTACTTATATTCGTTTCACTATTTCCTTTATTATCTGATATATTAAATTTTTCTATACCAGTACTAGGTGTTACTTTCATTGTATACTGATTTATATTCCACTTAGCATATATAGTAGAATCATTCTTAAAATAAGTATTACCAAATTTATCAGTTATAAAACCACTTGTATTAATTAAATTATCTCCTTTACCTCCAGTTTCAGTATAATATCCGCCAAAAGTATAACCAGTTTTTAATGGTATTGTTATATTATTAGTACTTGTAGTCATCTTTGAATTTTCATCTACAATTTTACTTTGCTCGTTCTCTAATTTCTTATATATACCTATAGCATATTTTTCATATATAGTAAGTGTAGTAGCATTATCTCCACTAGTATTATTTGCACCTTGATTATCTAAACTAATATTAAATAATTTTACTTCTTCATCACATAATACTAAATTAGATACTATATTACTATTCATCATAGTACTACTATTTTCCTGATTACCATCTATGTATATAACAAATCTATAATTATACTTAACAACTTCAGTTGTAGAATTAGGAGGTATATATATATCACTATTTAAAGTATTTTCTCCTACTTTTAAATTACTAAAATTTCCTTCAGTAACTTTATTATAAACATTATTTTCTTTTTTTTGTAATACCCATTTAAAAGTTGAATTTTTTAAAGAATCACTAATAGAAGTTATATTTAATTTAGTTATCATTTTATAAGATGTACTTTTTGTATTAGTAACTGTATAATCTACATATAATAAACTACTATTATTATTCTCATAATAACTACTATTAGTATAATCTGTTACTGGTGATAAAGTTGTTGATGATAAAATATTGTTTTGAGAATAAACAAACTTTAATCCACCAGCATGTATTCCTATATCTACATTAGTATTATTACTTCTCCATTTATAGAAAGCATATGTAATAGAAAACAAACATGCTATAAATATTGCTATTCCTATAATACTACCTAATGTTTTTCTCTTAGTCTCTTCCACTTTATACACCTCCTATTCTCTACTTTCCTAGCTATCCATATTACCATAATAATAGCATAAAAAGTGTGAAAATACAACTAGCCATGAAGACAAAAAAATATATTTTTAATTAAGCACTTATATTTTCTAGAAAAATATATAATTAAAATAAAAAAAGAGGGAGAATAATCCATCTCCGACATTTTTATTAAACACTATATTTTTTCTATTAATTGTACTTTATTACCTATAAATATTACTACATATTTATATATATCTTTAGGTATTCTAT
>CAKPER010000014.1 GCA_934149245.1 uncultured Bacilli bacterium
AGTATAATCTTCCCACATATAAGTATTTTCTTCATATTCTTTTGGATAGACTATTTTATTTATATAATCAATATCTCGTTTTATTAATATATCTTCTGGTGTGAATCTTAACTCATTACATACTTCACAATTTCTGATTTTGTTCTTTTAATTCCTTTATTAATTTTTCTTTTGGATTCTCAAGTTTAGTTTGTATCATTGGTAGTAGAGTTTGATTTACTACCGCATCATATTCTTGTATATCTTCAATAAAATTATCAAATTTCTTTTCAATATCTTTTTCTCTAATTGTGATTTTACAATCATGACATTGATAGTAGTAATAAACATTTCCATTTTTCTTTCTTGTTGCATTACCACCTAATATTCTCTGACATTTAGGACATTTTAATTTTTGTAAAAACAAATAATCTTTATCCCTTTTATAATTTCTTGAGTTTCTTCTTTTTTGAACTTGGCATTCTTCCCATAATTCTTTACTTATTAATGGTTCAACAACATTTTCATAATATGTTGGATTATTCGTTCTTTTACCATGAACAAAATCACCCTTATATATTTCATTTGAAAGTATTTTTAATATAGTAGAATCTTTCCAATTGGTTTTACCCATCACTTTCTCTTTATTATAAATATTACTTATTGTTTGATAAGAATTTCCCTCGTGATACAAATTAAATATTCTAATAATATCATCTTTTGTAGATTCATCTAGAACAAGTATTTTATCAACTCTTTTATAACCAAATGGGGCTTTATGTGGAATATGTCCTTCTTTGATTGCTCCAGCTAGTCCTATTTTAGTTCTTTCACTTGTTCTTTCTATTTCATTTTGTGAAACTGATGTAAGTATCCTTGAAATCATTTTTCCATTTGCATTAGTAGTATTAATATCATCATTAGCACAATCTAAATAGGCATTATTTTCTTCTAAAAATCTTATAATCTTTTCCCAATCAAATACACTTCTTGTAAGTCTATCAAGTTTTAATACAACAATAGTATTACATTTTTTATCTTTTATATCTTCTAATAGTTCTTCAAATGCAGGTCTTGTATTACCAGTTTTAGCACTTATTCCAGCATCTTCATATACTTTATATATTTCATAACCTTTATACTCACACATAGCTCTTAATCTTTTTTTCTTGTTCTGGTAAACTAAATCCTTCTCTTGTTTGATCTTCAATACTAACTCTAATATAAAGACCAGCAATTTTCTTTTCATTATTCATAAATCTTCAACTCCTTTTACTAAAAAAGAGGAGACAATAGTATTTAATAAAGTCTAAATACTACTGACTCCTCAATTAATCCAATATTATAAATTTTCGATATCTTGTGTTTATTTATCATCGATGTACCTCCATTTATAGAGCATACCTCTTCATTGGTTATTTATAATATCACTTTTTTATGATTTGTCAATTCCCTGATTAGGGAATAAGTAGTATCTATAAGAAGTTGGTATATAAATATTAATTTAACTCTTTTATAAATAACTCTAATTCGTTTATTTCAAGTTTGCTTGATAAATTACCTACATATATAGTTTTTGAGTAATTAACGGCTAGAAATGTGATACCTTTAATAATTATTCTGTGTGGCTCTATATATGATAAATTAGTTCTATCTATTTTTCTTATATTACCATTTATTATGGTTGGATTAATCTTACAAAACCCACATATAAATTCTATCTTCTTTTTTAATTCATCATCAAACTCTAATTCTTTCTTAACAATATTAATCATTTAAACCTGTCCTTTCTTTAATTAACAAAAAAATACCAACTTCTTTTAGAAATTGATATTTTCTATATTAAATCCAAAACTTTAAAAGTCTGGACAGATTTCCAAATGGTGCGGGTGAAGGGACTTGAACCCCCACGGATAAACCACTAGATCCTAAGTCTAGCGCGTCTGCCAATTTCGCCACACCCGCAAGATGGTGGACCCTGCAGGACTTGAACCTGCGACCGCCCGGTTATGAGCCGGATGCTCTAACCAACTGAGCTAAGGGTCCATGCGTATTAATAGTAACATAAAAAAAGATATTTTTCAATATTTTTTTTTATGTTTTTAAATTATTTTGTTTTTGTTAACTTTTAGTAATGTTAATATATAGTTTTGTTTTGTTCCTTATATTCTTTAAAAAGTTCTAAACATTCTTTCCTATCCATTCTAGCTAAACTTAATACTTCTCCACTATTGTTATTTCGTATAAAATTATAAATAAAATCATCTCTAAAACCAATTTCAGATGCATCTTCTAATTCTGTTCCATAATAGACATTTTTTATATTAGCCCAAATTATTGCACTTAAACACATTGGACAAGGATATCCTGTTGTATATAAAGAGCAACCATCTAAATCATATGTATTTAATTTTTTACAAGCTTCTCTTATAGCGTTAATTTCTGCGTGTGCTGTTGGATCGTTATCTTTTAATGTCGTATTAGAAGCAACAGCTATAACTTTGTTATCTTTGACTACCACAGCTCCAAATGGACCACCATAGTCTTTTACCATTGTTTCTCTAGCTTTATCTATTCCCAGTTTCATTATCATAAAATCTACTTCCTTTCATGCTTTATAGTTACTACTGTACATCCAATATTAAATGGACTTATATTATAATTTTCTACAAACTTATTTTTTGATAAGGCTGCATGTACTGAATCCTTTACAGCACCTGTTCCTATTCCATGAATTATAACAATTTGACTGTAATTTAACAGAAATGCCTCTTTAACAAAATCATCCGTCATAACTCTTGCACTTTCTTTGTCAAAGCCATGTAAATCAACCTTGGGAAGATTATCTAAAAATATATTATAAGTTTGCATTTTACCACCGTTTTTAATTATATCACGGTTGTTGGTAATTTTACAACAACTTTTGTTCCTTTACCTAATTTAGATGTATAATCTATTGTACCATTGTGGGCTTTAATTATTTCATTTGATAAACTTACTCCAAGACCACTACCTTTTACTTTCGTTGTAAAAAATAATTCTTTTATTTTAGATAAAGTATACTCATCCATTCCACAGCCTGTATCTGTTATTTCTATGTAATATTTATCTTTTAAGGTATGCGTAACAACTGTTATATCTCCATTAGTGTCAATTGATTCTATGCTATTTTTTATTATATTTATAAAAACTTGTTTTAATCTATTATAATCACCATCTATAAATATTTCATCTTGTGGTATTTTAGAAATAATTTTAATATTTTTACTTTTTACTATTAATTGTAATTCTTCAATTATATCTTCTAGTAGTATATTTATATCTAATATATCTTTCTCTATTTTAATTTTACTAAATTCCATAAAATCATTCATTATATTTAAGCTTCTATCAATTTCTTGACTAATAATTGGAATATATTTTTTTACTTTTTCTTTATCATCTAAATTTATCATATCCAGATATCCTTTACATACTGCAATAGGATTTTTTACTTCATGTGTAATTTTAAAAAGAGAATTTTTTAATTGTTTATCTTTTTCTATTTCTGATACTGCTAAAAATAAGGAAGTTATGCTATCTGCTAAGTTAAAAAGATATAAAATTATTATTGGGAGAATATAGAATAAAATAATAGCTATTAATAATTCTACAATGTTAATGATATTGAAAGTTGTACTTATAAATGAATACTCTATAGATACAAAGAATCCTTGTAGTATTGCTATTAAAATTATAAAAGTATTTTCCTTAATGTTTCTTTTTCTACCTATTATGTATATTAATAGATAACTTATAAATTTTAAACTCATAATAATTAGACTTTGATTAGGCATTTTGCTGGCGAAAAAAATAATAATTAGAGATAACAATATTGCTACTTGTGGTTGCTTTTTTAGATAAGCTAATAAGATAGGAATATTGCTGAATAGTAATACTTGACTGTAGGTTTTGGTATTACCATATTTTAAGAATAAACATAGCGATGAAAATAGGGCTACATTTAAAAGTAAATTATTGTATTTTTCACATTTTAATTCTCTATAACAATTATAAATAAAGTATATTAATAATGGAAAGGTAATTATTATTATATTTGGTATTACATCATTTATTAATCTCATATTTTCCCTCTTTTCTGACTACATTATATTATAGTTAGATAGTTTATTTTGTCGAGTTGTGTCGAATACCTAAAATTTTGTCGAAAAAAATAGAAATACTAATTATTTGTACTTCTATTTTAAATCATCTATATATCTTTTTAATCTTTTAGCATCTTTACCAAAAATTATTTTTAGTTGATCGTCTATTTCAACAACTCCTTTGGCTCCAAGCTTCATTATTCCATCTTTGTTAGCCTTACTAACGTCTTTTAAAGTTACTTTAAACCTCGACATTTCGACTTCTGTATCTATAATGTTATCTTTGCCACCAAGTAATTCTACTAATTTATTTATTTCTAATTTAAAATCTTTTTTATTTGCTCTTACTATTGCTAATGCAATTATAAATAATACTGTAATTATTATTATGTAATATATTGGTTGCATTATTTCACCTCCCTAACATTATACTATATATCTTAATGGATAACAAGCTTTTATTTTAGTTTATAGATATATTCTTTATCTCTAATTATGAAATCTAACCAAATATCAGTTGCTTGTTCTATCTCTTTATTAACTTCTATATATAATCCTTCACTATAGCTTGTTGGAGTTTTATTGTTCATTAATGTTGATTCATATGTTTGATTGTTTACTTTATATTTTAAACTACCATATGTCTTTATAAAATCATACATAGACATATTTAAATCTACATTATATGTTGCTTTTATATTTAATATTGTTTGATTAAGACTCGTTATATTTAATTTGCTTGAATATACTTTGTTATTTAATTCATAATTGTAGTAATATTCAAATTTGTTATTAATGTTTATCTCACTTATATTTATATTACCACTATCTATAGTTGTTTCTGATAAGTCAATAGGTTCGTTTAATTTTTTAGTTGTCTTTTTATTTATTTTATCTATGTTTGTTGGAGATAATTTTATTTTTTTATTCATATAATTTAATTGAGGCTTTTTATTGATATCTTCTTTTGGTACATTAAAAACAAAAATGTAAGTTTGATTTGTTGATATTTCTTGTTCAGTATACCCAACGCCTATATCTTTAAATGTATTATAATATGTTGGATCAGTTGTATATGTTTTTTTATTTAAATTTAGTGTCAAATTACCTGTATTTAACTGAGACTTAGTACTATTAGATGATAATTCAGTTTTTACTATTATGAAAGTATCACTACTGCCACTTGCTATTTCATTATTATAACTTTTATCTGTAATGTAAGTTGATAAAACTTTTAATTTATATTGTTCGGTAGATACTATATCACCTTCGTTATATATTTTATTTACTACCTTAGTATCTATTGTAAATATAGCTATTAATACAACTACTACTATACAAATTATAACATTTATAAATAATTTATTTTCATTGTAATAATACTTTAATTCTCTTAATATTCTTCTTCCTTTTCTTTGAACATTACTAGTGCTACCAAGAGTTAGTTCTACTTCCTCATCATCAGTTACATTTATCTCTAGTTCTGCTATATCTTCTTGAAAGTTAAATTTTTTAATATCAAAACCAAGTGCTCGTACGGTTGTAAAGCAGATTGAGATATATTGAAAAATTATTATTATTTGTAGTAAATCTCTATATACTCTTTGAGTTTTGACATCTAATACATCTATATATATAGTATTTAGACCATTTTGGGAAATATTTATTATTATTGACGTTGTTAAATAAAGAACAATTAGAATTACATATAATAATTTAGGTTTCTTTTTGTAGCGCATCAGAGCATAAATTATTAAGCAAATTATTATAGAAGCTACTATGGCTAGTATGTAAAAATTATTTACATAGTTTATGGCATTTAATTTGCTTTCGGTTCCAGATATAAAGTTATTATAATATTTTAAAATTCCATTTACCTTTAGTGCTAAATATATATATATTAATGTTAGGATTAAATGAACTATTTTAAAATGTTTAATTAAAAAAGCATATGGTTTTCTAAATACCAATTTTATCACCCCTATTCTTTAGATAATTATACAATAAAAAAAGAAAAATTTAAAGTTATTTTTCTTTGAAAACTATTATTTGTTCTGGTGCTAGATAGATATTAGGATTTTTTTCTTTTATTTCTTGATAAGTTGTATTAAAATTTTCTAGAATTTCTGATAGGGTATCTCCTTGTTTGGTCAGGTATAGAGATAGACCATTTTGTGGTAATAATATTGTTTGATTTGGATAAATATAATCATCTTTTTCTAGACCATTTATTTGAAGTAGTAATTCATAATTTACATTATTTTCTTCGGCTATTCTATACATATTATCACCTTTTTTTACAGTATAATATTTATAGGTACTGTTTTGATTTAGAGGGACTATTATCTCGGAATTTGGTAGTGGTGTATAGCTATCAGGTAAACCATTTATTTGTAATAGTAATGCTTGAGTTGTGCCATATTTGTTAGCAATTGAATCTAGAGTATCACCAGTTTGGACTTTATAAATTTCATACATTTAGATATCACTTCCATTATAAAATATGTTTTTTTTGCTTTTTTGCCACTATTCTTACAACTTTGGGGGTAAAATATTTGACTTAATTCATGTTTTATGATAAAGTTAATATGCGATATTTTGAGGAGGGATTAAAATGGCTAAGAATTTATCAAGTAAAAAAACTAATAAAGCTAATAATAGACCTAACTGTTTAAAAGTTACTAAAAAAAGTCAAAAAGTTAACTTGCAACAAGTTAAAGTAAAAGATGAAAAAGGTAATGTTATTAAAGTTAGACTAAGTGCTAGAGAAATAAGAACATTAAAGAATGCTGCATAATAAAAATAACTTTTAATTTGATTGAGGAAGAATATTTTCAATCAAATAAAGTTATTTTTTTATTTTAATAAACTTTGAATACTTTGTTCGTAGTTATTACTTTTTATTATATATGAACCGGCCACTGCTATATCTGATAATTGAATTTGCTTTATTGTTATGTTATTTATCCCGCCGTCTACCTCTATTTTTATAGGGTACTTTTTTTCTTTTATTATTTTTGATAGATTTTCTATTTTTTTTGAGGTAGTAGCAATGAATTTTTGACCACCATATCCTGGTTCTACACTTAATATTAATATTAAATCTATTTCTTTTAAAAATGGAATAAGTTTATTTATATCTGTATTTGGTTTTAAAGCAATTCCAACTTTATAATTTAATTTTTTTATCAGACTTATAACTTTTCTTATATCAGACTGTGATTCTATATGAAAGGTTACATATTCTATATTCTTTTTTTCTAAATGTAATTTTTTTATATATTCTAGTGGATTACTTACCATTAAATGAATATCTAGCTTTTTTTTGGAAACATTATTTATTTCTGATATCTCTTCTAAAGTATTCATTTGTTGATTTGGTACAAAAATGCCATCCATTACATCAATATGAATATAGTCAGTTGAACTTGAATTCAATGCTTCTATTGCTGTAACTCTATTATCTGAATCAAGAATTGAGGTTGATATTTTCATCTAAAACTCCTTTCATCTACACTACTTATAAATAATTTATAATTATTGTATCTTGACTTTAAAATAGTTCCTTCAGCAAGTAGTTGTTTTACTTTGCAACCATCTTCTTTTATGTGCATACAATCTCTATATTTGCATTCATGCAGGTTATCAAACATTTCTTTCATATTATCTCTTATATCATATTTTGTCATTTTTCTAAAATCTACTTGAGAAAAACCAGGAGTATCTGCAATATATCCACCTAATAGTTTGTATAGTTCAGTATGTCTTGTAGTATGTTTTCCTCTATTTAAAGCTTTTGATATTTCATTAGTTTGTAGTTTTAAAGTTGGATTTAGTAAATTTAGAAGACTACTTTTTCCAGCACCAGATTGACCTGCTAACACAGTTATTTTGTTATCAAATATATTAGAAAAATTTTCTTTTTTACTATTTGTTACTGTTTTATATCCTAAATTATTATAATAATTGATATAAGTTTCTATCTCTTTTTGTTCTTTATTATCTAATAAATCTAATTTTGTAAAACAGATTACTGGTTCTATATTATTAAAAGATATTATGGTTAATAATTTATCTAAAAGATTTGTATCAAAATTAGGTGTCTTTACACTTGTTACTATTAAAGCTTGATCAACATTTGATACAGATGGTCTTATTAGTGAGTTTTTTCGTGGATATATTTTTGTAATATACTTATCTTGTTCATTAAACTCAACTTTGTCTCCTACTAATGGAATTATTTTATCTTTTCTAAATTTTCCTCTTGGCTTACAATTATATAAATTATTTTCAGCTTTTATTAAATAATCGTTGCTGATATTTTTTATTATTAATCCTTTCATTATTCCCCCTATCAATCAGTAGTACTTGTATTTTGCTTTTGTTCTTCTATATAGTAACAATTTACTGTAGTATCACTACCATTTATGGCATAACTTACAGAATCCGTATCTGTTATATATCCGCCTTTACCTGGACATGATATATTGCCACTATCCCCATTCTTATGACTTTCTGTTTTAGAATCAGATATTGATTGCTTAGTTCCTTTTATGTAATAATTTATTGTTAAATTATAGGTTGTTGTATCTACATCTATTGTTACTCCAAATGAAACACCACTAGCTATTTGCCCTGTTCTATCTTGATTAGATATTGTTTTGTCTAAATATTGACTATAATCATTTATTATCTTTCCACTTGAATCTTTTACATTTAAAGTTAATCCATAACTTGTTGCAAATTCTTGAGCCTTTGCTAACGTCCAGCCTTCATCTTTCATATTTGGATAATTTTTATAAATATCTGGAATGTATAAAGTTACTTTATCACCTTTTTTTAATTTTTGATCATCATCTTCTAAAAATTCTGGATCTTGTGCTATTATTTGATTATATTTTCCAACATAATTTGCTGGATTATCAACTGATTTTTTTGTAATGGTAACCTTTATTCCTTTTGCTTGTAGTTCTTTTTTTACGCTAGTTGCATCTTCGCCTGTATAATCTTCTAGTGCTAGTTTTTTAGGACCAGATGATTCTATTATTGTTATAATACTTCCTTTTTTCTTGCTTGAACCAGCATCAGGGTTAGTTTTGATTACATATCCTTTTTTTATCTTATCATCTTCTTTTTCTTCAACAGAAAATTTAAATCCTTTTTCTTTTAGTTTCTTTTTAGCTTGACTAGTTTTTAATTTGGAGACGTTTGGCACTATTACTGTTGCATTATTATTTCTATGATTAAAATAGAATATTGCTCCAATTAAGATTAAAAACAGAATTAAGGCTACCAAAATTATAATATTTAATTTCTTGTTTTCTTTGTTTGAAGTATTTTCATTCGATTTTGGTTTTTCAATTTCACTTTTGGGTTGATATATTTCTTCTTCTGGCTCTTTAATAGGGATTTCTTTAGATTCATCCATTTCACTTTCTGGATATGGATATTTGTAACGTGTTTCATTTTGGCGTTCTGGGTCTAATGCATGAACTAAATCATCATGCATGTCTTTTATGCTATCATATCTGTTTTTAGGATTTTTTGCGGTTGCCTTCAAAACAATGTTTTCAACACTTTGGGGGATAAGAGGATTTTGTTTTCTAATGCTTGGAATTCTTTCTTTCATTTGCTTTAAAGCAATTTCAACGGCATTATCTCCTTTGAAAGGTACTGAGCCTGTTAATAATTCATACATTAATATTCCAGATGAATATATATCACTTTTGGTTGTTGCAGTTTGACCCGAAGCTTGTTCTGGTGGCAAATAGTGAACGGAACCCATAACAGAATTTGTTTGAGTTAACTGAGTTGCATTTAATGTCATAGCTATTCCAAAATCTGTTATTTTGACCATTCCATTATCTAAAATCATGATGTTTTGAGGTTTTATATCCCTATGAATTATATAAGCTTCATGAGCAGCTGCTAGACCATCTGTCAATTGTGTCATAATATCTAAAACTTCTGCTACTGTAAGAGCTCCTCTTTTTTGGATTAATTGTTTTAAGGTTCTACCATCTATATATTCCATTACAATATAATGTTGTCCTTCTTCTTCACCTACATCATATACTTCAACTATATTAGGATGTGATAAATCTGATACTGATTTAGCTTCTCTTTGAAATCTTCTTATAAATTTCTCGTTGTTTTCTAAATCTCCTCTTAATACTTTTATTGCTACTTTTCTATCTAAAATGCTATCATGTGCTAAATAAACATTGGCCATTCCACCTTCACCAATTGATTTTATAATTTCATATCTATCATTGATTTTTTGACCTTTTGATAACATTATACATCACCACTTTCCTTCTTTAAATAAGCAACACTTATGTTATCATTTCCTCCTCTAGCATTAGCTTTTTTAATTAGTTTTTCTAATTGCTCCTCTATAGTTAATTGACTATCAAGAACTTTTTCTATTTGATCGTTTGTCAACATATTAGTAAGACCATCACTACAAAGGAAAATACCATCTATTTTGGGATCAACATCAAAAATATCTATATCGATTGGATTATTAGCTCCTAAAGCACGCATTAAAACATTGCGTCTAGGATGATATTTTGCTTCTTCTTCTGTTAATTCACCAGTTGAAACTAAGAGATTAACTAATGTATGATCCTTTGTTACTTTATGTAGTTTTTTATTTTTTATTACAAATCCTGAGCTGTCTCCTATATTTCCATATAATAGATAATCTTGGGTTTTAATTGCACAAACTAAGGTTGTTCCCATTCCTTTACTGTCTTCATTTTCTTTAGTATATTCAAATATCTTATTATTTATTTCTGTTACTATGTTTCTTAACCAATAGATGGCAGCTTCTTTAGGTCCTATTTTGTCTAGGCGATAAAATTCTTCGGTTAAGTGATTAATTGCTATGGCACTAGCAACTTCACCAGCCTTATGACCGCCCATTCCATCGGCTACGGCTAATATATATTCATTACTTGAATTGTTTAATATTATTACACTATCTTCATTATGCTCTCTTACTTTTCCTGTATCAGTTAAATAAAATGTTTGCATTTTTTCCTCCTTATATATTGTTATTTGCTCTTAATTGGCCACATGCTGCGTCTACTTTCCCACCAAATTCTTTTCTTATTGTGACATTTATTTTATTCTTTTTTAGTATATCATAAAAGTTTAATATTTTGTCTTTTTTTGTTCTTTTATATTCTATATTTTCTGTTTCGTTATATGGTATTAGATTAACATAGCAATTTATACCTTTTAATAAATTAGATAATTCTTTAGCACAAGCCTCACTATCATTGACTTCTGATAACATTATGTATTCAAACGTAACTCTTCTATTAGTTTTTTCTATATATTTTTTGATACTTTCCATTAAATCAGTAAGTTTATTTGCTTTTGCTATTGGCATTATTTTTTTTCTTAATTCATCATTTGGGGCATGTAAGCTTATAGCTAAGTTAACTTGTTCTTTTTCAGCAGTGAATTTTTCTATTCCTTTTATTATTCCACAAGTAGATACTGTTATATGTCTAGCTCCTATATCTATTCCTTTGGGGTTATTAATTATTTTGATAAATTTAATTACATTGTCATAATTGTCAAATGGCTCTCCAATCCCCATTACTACTACATGTGAAATTCTACAATTTATATCTTCTTCTATATATAACAATTGTTCAACCATTTCGTAAGCTTCTAAGTTTCTTATTTTTTTTAATCTGCCACTTTCACAAAAGGTACAACCCATATTACATCCAACTTGAGATGAAACACAAATACTATTTCCATAATTATGATGCATAAGTACGGCCTCTATTCGTTGACCATCAAATAATTCAAACAAATATTTTTTTACATCTTTATCTTCTTGTTTTAATACTAATTTTATTCTATCAAATGAGCATGTTTTTTCTAATAATTCTATAGTTTTTTTCCCTAGATTATTCATTCTATCAAATGACTTTATCCTTTTTTTATATAAGAATTCATATACTTGCTGAGCCCTAAATTTTTTTTCGTTATGCACTAAGAAATAATCTTCTAATTCTTGAAGTGTATAATCATATATATTTCTCATCTCTATCCTCCTTAATATATTCTTTTTGTAAACAAGAAAAATAAAGTGGTATTAATTAGAAAGATTAATAGAAATAATTTTAAAATTCCTAATTTAGTATTTTTCTTGTGAAATAAAAATTTATTTAATAATAATGTGTATGTAAAAAAGAAAATAGTAACAATTAACGAGATATAGTTCTTGCCAAATAAAAGATCTTTGACATCACCTACAAAAAAGGTTTCTTTTTTGTTTATTGTTGCATAATTAGCATAGTTATGTCTAGCTGAATACATTATTATTATTACATCTATTATGGATAAAATTATATAAAAAGCTTGGGGTAATGATAACTTTTTTAATACATTATTTTTAGATTTTGTTTTATCTTTTTTTTCTATTTTATTCATACTATCACATGCTTTCTATTAATTATAATTATATCTTGTTTTTTATTTTTATTCAACTACTTGATATTAAAAAAGAACCTATTTGGTTCCATATTTTAATTCGCCCATTTGACAGGTAGGTATAAATCCTGGTTTTGCTTTTAATACATCTGGTATTCTATTTATAATAGTTGCACATGTTAGTTCTACTGTATTTGGTCTATCAATAACTAAATTTGTATCTGGTTCTCCATATACTGTCCAATTATTGGAATCAAATTCTTCTTTACCATAAACTTTACCTATACATTCTGTTTCTATAGTAATTCCTTCTTTTGTAGTCGTTGTAACAACTGCACTCATTCCTGTTGCCATTCCCTTTTTTACTGTCATATTTAGTGTATTTGAAGTAATATCTTCCTTATAAGTTTGAGGAATACATTTTTGAGTTTGGTTAATTACTGTTAGGTTTAGTTTTTCACATAACCAACCATTTACATTCCACATATAACTTGGTTGATAGTCTCCATTTTCTATTAAAGAATTTCGCTCTTCATCTGTCATTCTATCTACAGATGCTATTTGATTATCAAATTCTTCCAATGTTAATCCTGCTCCATGAGCTTTTGCTAAGGCTATTCCATAATCTTCTACATTATATGATGATGAACCTTTTATTTTGGTTATATTATGAGTTGCACCTGCTATTGTTGATATTAGATTTCCCCAAAAAGCATCTTGGTAACCACTTCCAGTAATTGTACAGTTTGTCTTTTTCGCTAATTCATCTATATTTTTGGTTAAAGTTGGTGATGAATTAAAAGGATAAAATGCCTCTTCACACGTTGTTATAGCATTTATTCCTAGTTTGGCACATGTTAATAATGCATCCTTTACATCTTTCATTAAACTCATTGTTGTAATTATGCAAATATCTGGGTTTGTTTCTTTTAAAACAGTTTCTGCGTCATTTACAGACGCAACAGTTATTCCAGTCTTATCTGTATTCATTATATCACCAATATCTTTGCCTATAACACTTGGATTTATATCCAATGCTCCTACTATTTCCATTCCTTGTTCAATTGCATATTTCATTGTATAGATGCTCATTTTTCCACATCCATATTGAACTAATTTTATTTTATTCATTTTTAACCTCACTTATCTTTTATTTGCTTGAACTGCTGTTATTGCTACAACCCCAACTATATCATCTGAGCTACAACCTCTAGATAAATCATTTACTGGTTTTGCTATTCCTTGTGTTATTGGTCCATAGGCTTCAGCTTTTGCTAATCTTTGAACTAATTTATAGCCTATGTTACCAGCATCAAGATTTGGAAAAATTAATACATTAGCCTTTCCAGCAACTTCTGATTCTTCTACTTTTTCCTTAGCTACGCTTGGTACAATTGCAGCATCAAGTTGTAATTCACCATCTATTAAGTATTCAGGATATTTTTCTTTTGCTATTTTTGTAGCTTCTACTACTTTATCAACTAAAGGATGTTTTGCACTACCTTTTGTTGAATGAGACAACATTGCTACTTTTGATTTTTTTTGTAGTAATAATTCAAAACTTTCTGCAGAAGTTCCTGCTATTGTAGCTAATTTATTTGGATCCGGATCTTGTTCTAATCCAGAATCAGCAAAAAGAAAGGCTCCATCTGCACCATATTCACAGTCAGGTACCACCATTAAGAAAAATGCTGAGACCAAACTAACACCGGGAGCTGTTTTTAATATTTGCAAAGCAGGTCTCAAAGTATTTGAAGTAGAATGACAAGCTCCTGATACTGCTCCATCTGCTTTTCCTTCATATACTAGCATACAAGCATAGTACATATAATCACTTAATAATAATTGTTTTGCCTTGTCTTTAGTCATTCCTTTTTCTTTTCTAATTTCATATAATTTTTCTGCTAATTGAGCTGTAAGTTCGTTATCTATAGGTTCTATTATTTTAGCTTCTGATATATCTAAATCTTTGGCTTTTTCTTCTATATCTTTTTTATTACCTATTAGTATTATATCAGCAATATCTTCTTTTAAAATTTTATCTGTTGCCTCTAATACTCTTCTATCCATTGTTTCTGGTAAAACTATTGTTTTTTTGTTTTCTTTAGCTCTTTTTTTTATATTTTCTATTATTAAACTCAATAATATCATCCCCATCCTATTTTAATTATATCAATTTATATCTTATAAGTAAATTATTTTGATCAACACTTTACAAATATTTTTTCATTACAAATACCTATTTATTGTCAATTAATGTTGATACTACAATTAATTGTTTATTTTTATACTTCACACTACAAGTTATTAATATTAAGATATTTGATAATTCCTCAGGGATTTCCATATATCCAGTTTTATTTATATAATAAATATTTTTTACTCCATAAACATATGTATTATTTTTCATTGTTATGTATATTAAATCATTTTTATTTAATAATGATATGTTGTTAAAATAGGCATTACTATTATTTCCTGAGTGAGCTGCTAGTATTATTCCTTTTTGCTCTAACTTAGATTCTGGAAGAATTGTTACATTTTTATCAACCTGATTAAGATAACTATTTATTTCATAAATATTTTTTAATAAATTAATCTTTGGAATATTGATTTTTAATAAAATTCTTTCTTTAGAATTATTATTTTTCTTTATTCTATAAGTATTTTTAGAAAAAAATATATTTTTTGAGGAATTTACATTTTTTTGATAAGATAGTTGTGTGGGAACTAAAAATGCTATTATACTAATTATTATTATTCTTTTTTTTCTTGTTATATATTATTCCTCCCATAATAACACCACCTATAATTAATGGGACAAAACTTATGGATTTGTTACTTAATGTATTTGGAACTTTTATTATTTTACTTATATTTAATTTTTTAATTCCTGCATTTGACTTTTCATTATCTGATTTCAATTGATTTATTATTTCAAACTTTTTATCTTTTCCATCTCCCAATACATCAAAACAGATTTTATTATCGTTTAATATATACTTTGAGGAAATTGATGTTTCTTTAAAACAATATGTTCCAATATCTAAGTCCTTTATTGTAATTTCACCATTTTCATCTGTCTCTTTTTTTTCTGAATTCTTATTGTTTTTAGAAACTTCTATTATTGTTCCTTTTATTTTATTATTATCATCATCTTTATTTATTATACTAACATTACTTGTTTTCAATTTTTTTATAAATACTACTGAACCTTCTACTACTTCTTTTTTATTATCTTTAGGAGTTAAATTTATACATTGTTCTTCGTTTATTTCGTTATCCTTTATACAATATGTTCCTAATTTTAAATTATCTAATGTTAATGAGCCTTTAGAATTAGTTATTGAATTCTTTATAAGCTTATCAGTATCTTGTATACTTAATTTCACATTTTTTCTTATATCTGTTTTTTTGCTATATATTCCATTTTTTTTGTCTAGCAATTCTTCTTGAGTTAATATTTTAATTCTACCTATAATTGGTTGATTGTAAAAATCAACATTAACAACAACTTTGTCATCGATGTAAGAATAGGTAGTATTTTCATTAATTGTAAAATCTTTGGTCTTTTCATTTTCAAGATAATTTTTAGGTGTTGTTATTTGTTCAAGACTATATTCTCCATAACCGACTTGAAATGGTAGAAGTATTTCTCCTTTAGAATCTGTATAAAAATAACTAGTTGTTTTTCCAGACTTATCTTTATATGTCAAATACTTTTTTGTTTTTTTATTTTTTATTCTATACTTTATATTTGATTCTTCTATATTTTTGTTTGTATTTTTATTTAACGTTGTAATATGAAGTAGGCTTTTTAATTGTTTGTTTATTAAGTCATATTTAATTTCTATATTAGATTCTTCATCTACCGATAGTTTTATGTCCTTTACTTTATCATAACCATAAGTTGTATTTTCTTGCTTGATTGTATATTTTCCATATGGCAAAACTACTTTATCTGGGCCTGTTTCTGTTGTTTTTACACTAGTAAATAAATTATCTTTATTGTCATAAATATTAAATATTATACCTGGCTCTCTTTTTAAGGTATCATCCACCTCATATAATTTATTTATTTCAATATTACTTTTGATAACTTCTTCAACTAATGTTATAGAATTATTAGTAGAACTAAGATCTATTTGGTATCTTGTCTTATTTGATTTATATCCTTTACTAGGCTTATCTTGAATTAAATAATACCTTTTGTGATATAAATGAACAAAATGATTATTTCCAGTTGAATCTGTTGTTATGGTATTGACATAACTAAAATTCTCAGTATATAATCTATAAACTGCTCCAATTAAACTTGCTTGTCCTGAGGGAATATTTTTCTTTGTATCCTTATCTATTTGAATAGTGTTCAATCTTTCACCATCTACATATAAATTTAATATCGAATCACTATTATCAATATACCCTGGAGATAATAACGCCTGCGAATTATCAAAATAGTATAGTACTGGTTTAGTATCATAATACTTTTCTTTTTCAAAAATTATTTTATCTCCACCCATGTAATTATCATTTATATCAATAACTAAATTATTTGGTGATATTGTCACTTTTTGTTTCCCACTTGATTTTAATTTATAAAATTCTAGACGCCCGTCTTGATACTCATAATTTAGTTTTTCACCTATTTTGGTATTAGTTTGATTAAACTTTAATGTTTGATTATATTTATTTATAAGACTTAATATTTCATTTTTATATGCCTCAACATCTATCTTTGGACCATTTACATTTAGTTCAGTTGTCCACGTTATGTCTATATTATTTAAGTATTCCCAAATTAGTTCTTGAGCTGCCATATAGTATTTATTATCAGTATGATTTTTATAACCATAGCCAAAATAAGATATTAGCTTTATATAATTTAATTTTTCGGCTGATATGTTTGTTATATTAGATTGCTCAGATTCAGTCATAGTTGAATTATAAATGTCTGTTGTCACTTTTTTTCCTATTTCTATACAATAAGAATATTTATTATTTACTTTATACATTTCAAAATTATATAAATGCACTCTATCTGATAGTGGGGCTACAGCATAAATTCCATCAATTTTTTCTCTAACTAAAGTAGAATCATTTGTTCCAGCTTCTGCTTGATAGCTAAATGCACACATTACCAACAATATTATACAAATTAATATAACCCATAATATTTTTATTCTTTTTTTTAACACTTCTTTTATTTTCATTTTTTACCTCCTCTAATTATATTATTGGCTGTTTATCTTCGATTTCCTTTTAGATTTGGTAAATTTTGTAAAAAAATTGGTAAATTTGATAAATTTAAACACAAAAGTTAACTATTTGCATTAATAGTTTACATTTTATAACTTTAATTTAAAGATTTTTATAATATAAAAATAAATTTCTAACTGGTTCAAGCAAAAAAAGTTTCCCATTATTGAATGAGAAACCTATTTTAATTTGTTGAATAACATAAATCTGATTATTATAAACAAAATTATTACGATTATAGTACATTATTTTTTATTACCATACCTTTAAACGCTTCTTAGATGATATGTACATATTATCAAAAATATTTATTTTATAAACTTTATAAAATGCATTAGTTGATGATAAAGTTGCATTTACTCTATATTTTGCTGGAGCATGATTATCTTCTAATAATAGTAATTTTTGATATTCATCAGTTGATTTACTATACCAAAGTTTGGCAAACGACTTATACATTTGGCTTAACTCTTCGTTAGTAGCCTTTTTAGTAGTAGCTAAATTAGTTATGCAGGAGATTGCCCCTAAATCTGCTATGTTTTCATTTAAAGTCTTGGTACCATTTATGTATTCTCCATCTATAACTTCATAGTTATTATAATAATTTATGACTTCTTTTTCTAATTTTTGATAATTTTTTTTATCAACATTTGTCCACCAATTTTCTAAGTTTCCATTTGAGTCAAACTTAGAGCCATTACTATCAAATGCATGGGTAATTTCATGTGCAATTATCATACCTATTGAGCCTAGTTTTTGATAATATGAATCATTATTGTTCAAAAGGTTGATAGTAGCTGTAGGGAAATTAATTGAATTATCACTTGGATTATAGTAGGCATTTACAGTAAACTCAGGCAATAAATTTTCATCAATATTATGTTCTAACCTATATATTTCATGTTCTTTTTGTTTAGCTTTTATAAGTAGAATATTTTTGATAAGACTATAATTATCATCTAATTTATAATCTGTTGGATTATCTTTTTGTTCTTTTATAGTTCCAACATTTATACTCATTTTAGTTAATTTATTCTGAGCTTCTTTTTTTGTTTTAGCACTTAACCAATTTAATGAAGATATATTCTTGTTATATGTAATTAAGATATCATTTATTAAATTTTCTATTTCTTTTTTTTCTTTTGAAGTTAAATATTTTTGACTGTAACTTAAATTAATATCATAATTAAAAACATTTTTTAAAATATTATAAGCTCTAGTCTTAGTATCTAGACTTTCTTTAGAACCAGATAATTTATTATTTAATTCATAGATTAAGTTTGCATAGTTTTTGGATAAATAAATTGCATAATTTTCTAATATTTTTAATTTGACACTTTCTTTTAAAAGGTCTAAGTTTTCTTCTTTTAGGTAACTATTCATAGCTTTATAATTTCCTATATCTACAATACTAATTTTTGTATCAAGTGGAATTTTTTTGCTTTTTAGATATTCTTGAATATTTAGATTACTATATATATCTTGAAGTTCATCTTGAGAAATTAGATGGTAATAATTAGATATCTCTTGTAAGTTAGATGAAAGCTTAGATTTTTTTGAAATATCAATATACATATTGGTAATATCATTAGATATAATTCTTGACTTTGCTTTTGAATAACCATATTCTTTTAAAAGTTTTATACCATACTGCTTTATAAGAGCTTTATATGACATATAATCATCATTTATATAATAATCACTATTTGCACCAAAATCATAGGTAATAGGATAAAAATAGCCAATATTATTTTGGTTATCTTTCATATCATTATCTATTTTAATATTTGTAAATATATCTATTTGAAGTGTATTTTCAATTTCTGTAGCATTAGCTATAAACTCATTTAAATTTTGAGATGAATCTATTTTTTCTAAATATTGAAATATTTCTTTGTTATCACTATTTTTTGTTTCATCATTTATTAACTGATTGTATAATATATTCATATTTTCATTCTTATGCTCTTTTAGCAATGTATTTATAATTTCATCTGTTTGTTTATCTACTTTATCTTGTACTATACTAAAACTACTAATATTGTATTCGTTTCTTTTTAATTTATTTGCTAGTTTTTCTTTATTTACATATGTATAATAATCATTTTTTAATAGATTGTTTTTTTCTAGTTTAAGTAAAATTAAGCCTATAATTACTATTATAACTAGCATTATATTTAGTATTGTCTTTTTCTTCATATTACTCTCCAAATAAAACTCTTTCTGATTTATATTGTTTAATTATATAATTAATAACTATATAGACATAGAATATTGTTGATATAAAAACTAGCATTATATTTAAGTAATTTATTTTACTAGAAAATGTATCCATTAATAATTGTACATAATTTGCTACTGGAATTAAGTAATATATTGTTGTTATTTTTATACCTAATATGGATATCATCATAGGAATTACTGTTATTATACTTAGTACTTGAGATGATGATTGAGCTTCTTTGTATGTTTTGGCGAATGAAATTATGGCTATTGCTAAACCAGATATAAATAATGAGGCTGCTAGGCAAATTACAACTCCTAAAAAGATTGATTGTACACTAAAGGAAATTGATATATCTTTGAAAACTTTAAAGTTTAGAGAAGCTACTAAGATACTAGATACTGTTAATATTAGCCCTATCATTGACGCTACTATGCTTGATATAACCGTTGCTAGATATTTGCCAATTATTAACTCTTTGGCTGTTACGGGAAATGTTAATAAGGTTTCTAAGGTTCCATTCTCTTTTTCTACTGCTGTTGCTGATGAAGCCATATTTGTAGAGGCTAATACTATGGCCATAATTATGTAAGTAAAGGAGATTGAAAAAATCATATTTAAAATAAAGTTTTCTCCATCTAAGTCTATTATTTTGTATTTAAAATTATCATAAACTTGCTTGGTATCTATATCTTCTCCAGTTAGATATAATTTTGCTAATTGATTATTATAAGTTTCTAGATAGGTTGTTATGTAATTTGTAGCATACATCCCCTCCTCTGAGTCTTTATTAGTATAAATTTTATACTCTTTTTCCTTATAATCATAATCTATATATGCAGATACTACTTGTTTTTTATATGCGACTTTCATATCTGATAGATTTTTGTAATATTTTGTTTTTAAATTACATTCTTTTAAAATAGCTTTTTCAGTAGTATTTGTTTTATAATTAATGGCTATATTATAATATTTTTCCTTAGATTGGTTATCATATATATATGAGTATAAAAAGATCATAACAGGAATTAAAATAGGAAAAACTAGTAAGGTAATGAATGTTTTTTTATCTCTAATCATCGAACGTAATTCTTTTTTTATTGTAACTATAACGCTATTTTTATTCATTAGTTTCACTTCCTATCAATGCAAAAAAGCTGTCTCTTAGATTTTTTTTATTGGTTATTTTCTTTATTTCTTTAGGAGAACCATTAGCTATTATTTGTCCTTTATTTAACATAATTATTCTGTCACAAATGTGTTCTGCTTCTTCCATATAATGAGTTGAATATAAAATACATTTCTTTCTATTTCTTTCTTCTTTTACAAATTCTAGAATTACTTGACTAGAAATAACATCTAAACCGCTTGTTACTTCATCTAAAATATAATATTTTGGATCATGAATTAAGACACGTGCAATATTTGTTCTTTGATATTGTCCTGTTGATAGATTTTCAATTTTTTGATGGACAAATGATTCCATATCAAATTTTTTTACTATCATATTAATTCTAGCGTTTAATTTATCTTTTGGTACTTGATAATAATTTCCACACATTTCTAATAATTCATAAGGAGAAATATCTTTATATAATTTAGTGTTTCCTGAAAGATAGGCTATTTCTTTTTTTATTTCAATAGAATTATTTTTATAATCTTTCTCATCTATTGTAATACTACCTTCACTTGGTTCCATAATTCCTGCTATTATTCTAAGTAACGTCGTTTTTCCAGCACCATTTGGGCCTAATATTCCTATTATTTCTCCTGGTTTAGCTTCAAATGATATATTATTATCTGCATAAAAAGTTATTTGTTTTTTTTTAGAAATACTTTTTTTAAATTCTTTTTTTATGTTATTTACTTTTAACATAAATACCTCCTCTTCGTTACATTATATATGTTTTTTTCTAAAATATTGATAAAGAAAAAGAATGACACTTCTTAGCAACATTCTTTATCTGTTTAATTCTTCTTCTATTCTTATTAATTGATTATATTTACATATTCTATCTGTTCTAGACATTGAACCAGTTTTAATTTGGCCTAAATCTAATCCTACAGCTAAATCAGCTATAGTAGTATCTTCAGTTTCACCACTTCTATGAGATATTATAGTTTTATAACCATTTTCTTTTGCTAAAGCTATTGTCTCTAGAGTTTCAGTTATTGTCCCAATTTGATTAACTTTTAATAATATAGCATTACCAGCTTTTTTATCAATACCCATTTGAAGATATTTTTTATTTGTAACAAATAAATCATCTCCAACTAGTTGAATTTTATCACCTAGCTTCTCTGTTACTTTTGTAAATCCTTCCCAATCATTTTCGTCTACTGGATCTTCAATTGAGATTATTGGATACTTGTTTACTAATTCTTCGTAAAATTCTATTAATTCATCTGTTGTTAAGCTTCTACCTTCACCTACTAATTCATATTTTCCATCTTTATAAAATTCACTTGCTGCTACATCAATAGCTATATTAACATCTTTTCCAGGAATATATCCAGCTTTCTTTATTGCTTCAACGATTAATTCAAATCCTTCTGTATTGTTTTCTAAGTCTGGAGCAAATCCACCTTCATCTCCTACTCCTGTTGCAAGACCTTTTTCATTTAATACTTTCTTTAAATGATGAAATACTTCTGCCCCTACTCTAATTCTTTCTTTAATAGTGTCTCTCATAGGAATAATCATAAATTCTTGAAAGTCTAGTTTATTATCAGCATGTGCTCCACCATTTATGATATTCATCATTGGTCTTGGAAGAGTTGTTCCATTACCAATATATTTATATAGTGGCAAGCCTTTTTGATTAGCTGTGGCTTTCATTGCAGCCATAGAAATTCCTAAAATTGCATTTGCACCATACTTTGACTTAGTTTCTGTTCCATCTGCTTCAATCATAGCATAATCTAATTTTTCTTGGTCTTCTGCATCCATTCCAATTACCAAGTCTTTTAAAGGGCCATTTACGTTAGCTACTGCTTTTTCTACTCCCTTACCCATGAATTTTTCTCCACCATCACGTAATTCTAGAGCTTCTCTTTGACCAGTAGATGCACCACTAGGAACTGCTGCTCTACCAAGAGTGCCATCTTCTAATATTACATCAACTTCAACTGTTGGGTTTCCTCTTGAATCCAATATTTCTCTTCCAATAACATTTTTAATTTTCATTTTGCCTCTCCTTTTCTTTCATATTAGAAATTAATAATTTCTTTTTCTAATTCTTTGTTTTACTGAAAAATTTCTATTTCTAATGTACTCTTTTTCAGCGCAATATATTAAATCACATTTAGGATCATATATGTTTTCTTCTATGTATCCAAAAATTTTAGCATAATCACGTTTAATTACTAACATTAGGGTAGTATCATATATCCAGTTATCAGCAAATAACCAAGTATGCTCGCCATTTGCACAATTTTTTGTTCCTTTTAATAGTGGTAAATATCCTCCACATAGATAATAATAAGTATCAAAGGAAAAACTTAATTGTCTTGCTGCTACTACGCACCCTCCAATATTATTACCTTCTACAAATACATCTTCAAAGTTATTTACAGTATTTAAATTTTGGGCATTAATTTTTTGCCATATATCCTCACTAAAACCAGTTATACTCCCTATTCTTACTCCATCATCTACTACTTTTTTGAAATTTTCATCATTAGAGTATAATCTTTTTAGTTCATCATAGCACTTATAATCTTTTCTTGTTTCACTAATTAATTTTTTTAATACTTCCATTACTGCCTCCTACTATTCAAAGTCGTATCAACAACTACTTCACTATTAGACTTTAAAATAGCATAAGATTAAGTTAAAGAATTATAACTTAATCTCATTTTATAAAAAATTTTTAGTAAAAAAATTATATACTAATGGCAGGGGATGAGAGAATCGAACTCCCAACTAAAGTTTTGGAGACTCCTATTATACCATTTAACTAATCCCCTAGTAATTTCTTAATATGTTTACATTATATCATAATTATATTGTTTTAACAATAGGATTAGTGAATGATTATAATTTTTTCTCGTAGATTTTATTAAAAGCGCCCAAATATTAACTTAACAGTTTTTACTTAGGCTTTATTACATTATCTATTACTTGAGTGATTTCGTTCCATTCCTCTTTTGTTGCTGGTTCTCCTATAAAGGGGGTTGGGAGATTTTTATCATATTTGGCTACATAAAATCTAATTTTTTTATTTTGATCGTATGTATTATCTGTATAAACTACGTAATTATTTCCATTTATAACACTTTTAAATGTTAAAATAACATTATAATCAACTTTTGTACCATTTGCTAGTACTGTTGATATTCTTAATTGTTCATTCATTTTCTACCTCTTTCTAGCTTCTTTACTAGCGTTTGAACTTGGTTATTTAATTCAGAGGTTTTGTTAACTAAGTTTATAAGTTTCTCATAATCTACTTTAGATAATGTTATGCAATTGAGTTGATTATCTAAATTTGTTGCTGTTATTACAGAACTTAAATCTAAATTTGTTATTTTGTTTAGATAAAGATTATATATTCTGCCTGATGTAACATTATTATTTTGTGGTATATAATAAGTTATAATATTTTGAACCATTGCTTCCTCCTTTATATAAATTATTATTAACAAATATTGCTAAATTATTTAAATTTAATAATAAATATGATAAAATTATACTGGAGGATTTAGAAAATGAAGAAGTTTATTATTATTATTTGTCTTTTTGTTATGTTAATTTGTGGATGTTCTAACTCTAAAAGTGGGAATAATTTTAATAATGATGGAACTATTACTTATTTGTATGCTAAAGAATTAATTATAAATAATGGAGCAATTTTACTAGATATTGATTCTAATGATGATTATACAAAAAATCATATTGACGGATCTATTAATCTATATTTTAATGACATAAATAGTGATAATACTAGCCAAAATATTGCTGATAAAAATTCAATTATTATAATTTATTCTAAAGATGGTAAAAATAACAAAAGTGCAATACAAAAATTAAATGATTTAGAATATAATAATGTCTATAATTTGGGGACAACTGATAATTGGAAGTAAATGATGGGTTTTGGTGATGTAAAATGTATAAAATTAGTGTTATAATTCCAATATATAATTCTTCCAAATATTTAAGGACTTGTTTAAATTCTTTAGTTAATCAAACATTAGATAATATTGAAATTATTGCTATTGATGATAATTCTTGTGATAATTCGTGGAAGATTTTGTTAGAATATGAAGAAAAATATAGAAATATTAAAATTTATCACAACGAAAGAAACTTAGGTCAAGGGCGCTGTAGAAATATTGGAATAAAAATTGCAAATGGGAGATATATTGGTTTTGTAGATAGTGATGATTATATTAATCCCAATATGTACAAAACTATGTATGAAGGTGGGTTGAAAGAGGGAAATCCTGATATTGTAAATACGGGATTATTATTTGTTCGAGATGATGCATATGCTAATAAAAACCTAAGTTTTATGAATAGAAGGAATAATGGTCTTGTAATTGAACCTAAAAAAAATCCAGAATCTATTCTAGATATTAGTCCATCTGTTTGTAATAAAATATTTAAGAAAGATTTTATAGAGCAATACAAATTTTTGGAAAATTGTTGTTGGGAAGATATTGCTTTTTCTATCGTTACTTTTATGAAAGCAAAAAAAATATTAATTTTTAATAATCCTGACTATTTTTATAGAAGAGATATTTCTAGAGGTGTGTCATCAATTAATTATAAAGAAAACAATCATATATTAGACATTTTTAAAATTAACGATGAAATTATTAATAGTGCTAAAAAATATAAAAAAGATACTATTTTTAAAAATCAAATTAAGACATTAGTTTTTGCTAATTGTTTTCAGCGAGTACATGAAATGAATTATTGGAATGTTAGTAAGAGTAAACTTGAAAATTTGAAATTTCAATTTTTTGATTTAATCTTTAAAAAATATGGAAATTTAGATAATATTGATGCTGAAATTCTTAGTGTCAAGGCTGATTTTAATGTAATTGATGAATATAAAAAATTTATAAATAAATATTATAAAAGTGTTCAAAAAAGATAATTTGAACACTTTATTTTATTTAAATGGTACTATATCGTACTAGCTTTTTCCCTTTTTTATTTTTCAAATGCTGTAAATGATAGCATTAATCCACCTGTTGTGTTTGTTTGGTCGTCAGCATATCCATACTCACCAAATGTAAATATAGTTATGAATGGTACATCTCCTGCTGTTTTTTTCAATTGTTCATAAACTTCATTCATACGATCGCCAATGCCTAATCTTCGACCTCCACAATGAACTAATAAATATGCTCCTGCATTTGGACATTTTTTCTTTAAATCTTCTAAAGTAGAACTTGCAGCTGCTATTAATTCATCAACTGATGCTTCCATTCTTATTACAGCTGTTCCCTCTGCTAAGTTTGCTCCAATGTTCATAGACTTATCATCATTACCATTCATTGGATGACGAATTGCTACTAAATCTCCTAATCTATCTTTAACTCCTAATGGACTAGTGATTGTAGTTACTAAAAGATTGCCTCCGTTTACATCTTCGTCTTTTAAATTTCTCCAATTTTTATATTTTTCAAGAGCTGGTTCACCATCTATTTCTGCTAAGACTCTGGTATCTTTTAATTTTGTAATTATTCCCATGTCTTTTGTTTCTTTATATGCTCCTGTATAAACTGTAGCAATGTCTTTCCCAGTATAGAAAAATGCTGCTACTACACCATCATCAAAAATTGTGTCATTGTAAAAAATTGACCATTTTCCTTCTACTGTATTATCGGCAGCACTTCCCCCAAAACATGGAACTCTACCAATTATATCTTGGATTCCTTTAATATATTCTTCTTCTTCTTTAGGTGAAGCACTCATAAAGAAATAGTCTGGTGCATAATCTAATCCAGCTTTTTCTAAAGCTTTTAAAGCTACTTCTCTACCAGTTTCTCTAGCACTTTTTCCTTTTGGCATTCCATAGCAGGCAACTGTCATATCAGCATCATCTAAAGCTAACATTTCAGCTGTTCCAGTCTCATCAACAAAATATCCATCTGGAACTAAAATACCTGCTGAAGATGTACATCCAATGATATCAGTATCTTTTAAAATTGATTTTGCACCTTCCATTAGTTTCTTTTGATCATATCCAACTGAATTGAACAAAAAAGCTATTTTAGGTGATATTCCTTCTGAAGCTTTCTTTGCTGTTTCAACACCAGCTTCATAGGCGTCAAGAGTTTTACTATAACCTACCTTTGCTTGTAACATTTTTTTACCCTCCTTTATAAGTAGTAATGTTATTCAATAATACCTGTGGTATTATAGTTAGATTATAGCATAGAGAAATTTAGATTGTAAATAGTTTTAGTGATACTTTACATTTAAAAATTTTTGGTTAGTAAAATATATTTTTACTTATTAGCTTGTTTTTTGTTTTAGAATTAAAAAAGCAAAAGAATTAATCTTCTACTTTAGCTTTAATATCCTTTTATGCCTTCTAATGATTCATCATTATCAATATATTCTTGAACTAATATATGTCTATATTTATTTTTACTGTCTCTTATGTATATATCTTTTATACCAGCATTTATTATCATTCTTTTACATAAAGAACATGGGTTAGAATTTTCTACATACTTTCCATCAGCATAATTTTTACCTACTAAAAAGAGTGTTGAATCTATCATTTTATTTCTTTCAGCACTAATAATGGCATTTTGTTCTGCATGTACACTTCTACATAATTCATATCTTTCGCCACGAGGAATAGATAATTTTTCTCTTATACACTGTTTTAAATCGCAGCAATTTACTCTACCTCGAGGTGCTCCAACATAACCAGTTGAGATTATTTCATCATTTTTAATGATAATAGCTCCATAATTTCTTCTGATACATGTTCCTCTTTCTAATGTTGTTTCTGCTAAATCTAAATAATAATTAATTTTATCTTTTCTTTTCATAAAAACTACCTTTCATAATTATTTTTCAAATAATTTATTTACATTTTTATTAGGAATTAAAATTTGAATATTTTTTGTTATCTTGATATTATATTTATTATCTTCAGACTTTTCTAATTTTTCGCCATCTATACACCAAGTTTCATCTTCAGCATTATTTATTTTTAATTTTATATTATTTGTTCTGTAAAAATATACTCCTGGTACATTGGTGCTATCATATAATGTTAGAAAGTATAAGGTTTTTAAAATGTCTTTTTTACCTTTCAAATTACAAAAAACTACTTCAAATTTATCATCATCTAATTTTACATCTTTATAAACATTTTTAATTCCTGCTATATGATTAGCATTTGATATTAATACAAGCGAAAATAATCCACGATATTTTTCACCATTTATTTCGTATGATATATCATACAATTTGGTTTTTTGAAATAAGCTTTTAATTCCACCTTTTACATATGCTAAATGTCCTATTCTTTTTTTTGATTTTCTTGGGGTATCATACGATAAGTTAGTAAATTTACCAATTCCAGCTACATAAATAAAAGGGTGATTATTAATTAAGCCTATATCAAATTTTTTTACTGTTCCGTTTAAAGACTTTTTAACATTTTCTAAAATGTTTTTACCATATCCTAACATTGCTCCTATATCATTGGTTGTACCTACTGGAATATGTGTCAATAAGAGTTGTTTTTTTCTTTTTAGATTTCCTGTCATTACTTCGTTAAAGGTTCCATCGCCACCAAATGACATTACTAAATCTACATTATTTGGAATTTTTTCTATAATTTCTATAGCGTGTTTTTTATACTTAGTTGCTATTTCTTCTGAATCATAATTATAATTTAATAATATTTTTTTTATTTCTGGAATGTATTTTTTTATTTTCTTTTTACCAGAGTTTGGATTGTATACTATTATACATTTTTTTATGACGATCACTCCTAACTTAAGTAATTATCATTATTATAACACATAATAAAATAAGAGCCAAACATTTCGCTCTTATTTATTTACTATTTACAAAATGGAACAAATCCCATAAATCTTGCTAATTTTACTTGTTTTGCAACCTCTCTTTGATGTTTTGCACAAGTACCAGTATATCTTCTTGGTAAAATTTTTCCTGTATCGCTAATATACTTTGAAATAATATTTACATCTTTATAATCTACTGGCTTATTAGCACACATGTGACATATTTTTTTTCTTTTCTTACGAAATTCTGCCATAATGCACCTCCTTTTTATTAGAATGGTAGGTCGTTATCACTTATTTCTACTTGTTCTCCAAATGATGCAAATGGGTCTTTTTCCATATCCATAGTATTTTCGTTAGTTTCTTTAGTCTCATCTGAAAAATCATATGGCGTTTTTGCATCTGATTGGTTATTATTGTTTCCAAAATCATAAGAATCCCTTTCAACAGGTGGTTCTGGCATTTGATTAATAGAATTGTTATTGTTTGCTGCATTTCTTGATTCTAAGAATTGAACATTGCTTGCAACAACTTCTGTGACATATACCCGTCTTCCTTCGTTATTTTCATAATTTCTTGTTTGAATTCGTCCTTCTACTGCTATAAGTCTTCCTTTTGTCATGTATTTACCAATATTTTCTCCTGTTTTATCCCAAGCAACTACATTGATAAAATCTGCTTCTCTTTGACCACTAGCCTGGTTAGTAAATGGTCTATCTATCGCAACAGTAAATTGACATACAGCTCTATTTGAACTGGTGTATCTTAATTCTGGATCTCTTGTTAATCTTCCTATTAAAATTGCTTTATTCATAATTCATATCTCCTAATCTTCGATATTTAAGATTAAATGTCTTATTACATTTTCATCAATATGTGCTAGACGATCAAACTCATTAATTGCTTTATCATCATTAGTAGTAATATTATATAAATAATAATAACCTGATTTCATTTTCTTTATCTCGTACGCAAATTCTTTTTGTCCTAATTCCTTAGATAAAGTAATTGTAGCTTTATTATCAGTTAAAGCATCCTCTAATGTTTTTACTGTAGATTTTCTTAACTCATCATCTATATCTGATCTTAAAATAAACATAATTTCATACTTTGACATTTTTACACCTCCTTTTGGTCTACACGGCCTGTTTTAGCAGGCAAGGAGCTCTCGCTCAGTTGGTATTATAACATATATTTTTTTCATTTAAAAGTAATTTTATTACTTTTTGTAATTTTCGTAAATTTTCTTGTTGCTATTCACAAACAATAATAAAATTATCTATATATTGTTCTATAACAAAAAGTATATTTAAACAAAAAATAGGGTTCCATCACTTAGATAGTACCCCTACAAAATGTATTATCATTTTCCAAGCATAGATAATATTACATAATCTTGTGGCAATCAAAATACTTATTCACTTACTTATCAAATATTATCTTTATAATTAACACTATTATAAATACTGGCCAACAAAAAGCAAGTAAAAAAGCCCAAGCTAATATCTTTAATATTGATTTTATCATATTTGCTTCACCCCTACTATCTTAACTTAAACGTTTTATTAAGTTTATTATATAGATTGGAAAACATCCAAGACTCAACATTTACCTCTACATCACTTGTAAAATCATTTATTAAAAAACATTTATTTACTGTAACAGTAATTCCTGGTTTTATTTCTACATCACCATTATCTTCATAATTGCTATTATACCAAGAACATTTCATTATTGAACTTTGTAATTCTATTCCTTTTTGAAAAACGCTTACATTAGCGGTGTAATCAAATGCTTTGTTATCATTATTATTATTTTTGTAAAGCAAACTAACTACTAACACATTTTGATTGTAAGAATTTATTATTTTTGAATCTAATATTTCTATATAGGCTTTACCTATATCACCTTTTCTATCTTGCTCTTCTTTTATGTTTTTTACATATTCTGTATATTGTGTTTTATTATTGGATAATTCTTCTATTTTTACTTGTGCTTGATCATTAGATAATATAATATGACATTTGTTTAAAGTTACTGTTTTATTAGTTGTTTTTGTACTTACTTTTCCTACTATTATTACTTTATCGCCTTTATTATATTTTTTTATTTCTGACTTATCTTCAAAATTAAACACAAAACTATAATATACTGACTCACTATCTCCAATTTTGGCTTTAATAGATTTTGCTGTTTTATCCTCTATTTCAATGCCTGTTAATATAGTTTTTTCTTTATAATATGTTCCATAATTATGTAGAGTTTCGCTATCAACATCTACTACTTCGATACTGTTATCCTTATAATAATTTCTCCATTTTTCTTCTAATGATTGGTTGATATCAGCTGTTTCATTATTAGCGTTTCTGTTATCTGTTGATTCTGATGATTCTGAGACTTGATTATTCTCTTTTATATTATTGTTTTCTTTGATTGAATAATCATTGTTTAATATACTATTAGCTAGTCCAAAAAGCATTATTAATATTACCGGAAAAATTATTTGCATACCTTTAAAATCAAAATTTCTTTTATCTTTTAATATTTTATAAGTTATTGGCATTAAACTTATTCCTAGTAAAATACCTAAAAATCCAGTTAAATTTGGTAAGTTTACTAAACTTCCTAGGATAAATAAGCCTCCCACACAATATCTTGTAGCAATAATACTTTTATTATTTTTATCATTGTTTACATTTGAATTGTGCAAATCTGTCAACTTATATTTTTGATTGCCATTTTCTATATCATTTTTAATTTCTTCTACCTTTTCCCCACAATGTTCGCAAAACTTAATCCCATCTTTCAATTTACTACCACACCTACTACAATACTTCATATTCCCTCCTCATATAATGTAATTTTTATCATTACAAACCCATTATATCATATTTTTTTAAAATTGCGTAAAAAATTACCACTTTAAGTAAAAGTTATTATTCCGTTTTTCGGAGACAATATAACTAGAGGTGGTAATTGTGTCAAAAACAGATAACTTAGATTTTAAAAATATGCAATTGTTAAGAGAGAAAAAAAAAATAACTCAAGTTAAACTTAGCCTTATGGTTGGAGTTTCTCAACAAAGTATAACTTACTATGAAACAAATACTAGAACACCATCGCTTCCAGTTGCTCTTAAGATTGCCAAGGCTTTAGATACTAGTGTCGAAGGTCTAATAAATGGTGATGATATTATTTCTAAATATTATACATTGTGTGATTCAGATAAAGAA
>CAKPER010000015.1 GCA_934149245.1 uncultured Bacilli bacterium
AAGAACTCTAGAATACTCCAAAGTTCTTCTTATTATTTATGTAATTTTCTTCCTTTTATTTTTCTAATTTTTCGTCGTACTTGACCAACACCTGCTGCAACAGCATTTGTTTTAAAATAGTAATAAGCTCCTGCACCTGCTGCTCCAACACAAATTAATATAACTGCTACAATTCTAACTTGACCTGTTTTTACTTCTTTTATAGGTGCATCTTTCATTTCTATTTTATTATTTGCTAATGTATTACCTTTAACATCGGTAAGCACCCCATCATCAGTCATTCTAAATAATATAGATTCAGCAGTTGAATAACCATTTGGTGCTGTCTTTTCTACTAAATAATATGTTCCTGATGGCAAGCCTTTTATTGTATGAGGTTGATCTGTAGATGTCCAAGTAGCATCACCTGAACCATCTTGTAACACAACAGGAACACAATCACCTACATCATCAGTAACTAATTCGTAATCATCCGGATTGTTAGATACCGCTTCCACGCTACTTTCTGTAGTTGATGTTGTAGTTGATGTTGTAGTTGATGTTGTAGTTGATGGAGTTGTTGTTGTGTTTTCTGACCTATCTTTTGTTTCATCATCAGTATCATTACCTTTAATTGAAGCCTCACATATAGAAAGGGTTGCTCCTGGTAGTTCTTTAGTAGTTGCCATATCAGTCTTACTAACAGTAATCTCATTCAATGCATTCTTAATTACTATAGTATTATCTGTAGCCTTTGTACTGCCACTTGTAACAGTACCATCATCTTTTACGCTAAAGTCGGTTATTGTTGTTGCCTTTTTATAGCCTAAAGGTGGAACCGTTTCTACTACACAATAGTCACCAGCTGGAAGACCAGTCCATTCTCTTGGAGATAAACCTGATGTCCATTCCATTGGAGTATCTTTAATAGTTTTGGCTGCAGTACATTTTTCCTTTTTAGTATTACAATCTGCTTTACTACAGATTTTTAAACTAGCTCCTGGAACTTCTTCATTATTAGTTGCATCAACTTTGCTAATTTTAACATTTGTTAAAGCATCACTAACTTCAAGATAAAAATAATTACCATTTGAAACTGTCATGTATTTTGTACCACAATTTTTATATTCTACAATTTTGCTATTCTTTGTATCATAGCATACACTCTTTGCAGTAACAGTAGTTGTTGTTGTAGGTTGAGATCCTTCACCAGAGTTATTACTTCCCGTATTATCAGAACTACCAGCTCCAGTATTATCAGAACTACCAGCTCCAGTATTGCCAGAACTGCCACCTGTTGTAGGAGTTTCAGGAATTGATTCATATCCTGAACATGTTCCAGTTTTTTCATCCACATCTTTAATTTCAGTTGAAACTACAGGTTCTTTACCAGGCTCTGTTGTTGAAGTTGTTGTAGTTACTTGACATTTAGTACTAGCATTGTACAAATTTTCATCTATTTCAGTATCTTCCTTTGTTGCATCAGTATTTTGAAGCCAATACTTAGTATCATTAGTTCCAATTACCTTACTTCCATCAATAGTTATATCTTTAATTAATGAATACCCATTAGGGGCTTTAACTTCTTTTAAAGTAAATGTGAATTTTCTGAAATCTTTAACATTTGTATCTGCGGTATAAGAAAATTTTCCAGTCGCAGAATCTTGTATCAAGTTAAGTTTATTAGTTCCATCACTTAACTCAAAACTTGCTCCAGATAAAGCATTTCCATCAGAATCAACTTTGGCAACAGAGATTGTTTGCTGATTAGCTTTAGGTATTACCAACGTAAATGCCTTGTCATCATTCAATTTTTTGTCTGCGTTACCATAAACACCAATAGCCTGATTTTTTCTATTATTAGTTTTACAATACATATCTAACATTGGATATTTAAAACTACTACTAGCTTTAACAGTAATTTTTAAACTACCGCCTTCAAGTACTGCCCCTCCAGCTCCTTGCACAAGTTTTATATAATATTCCTTACCTGCACTAGCAGTACTACTGCAACTTCTACCATTACTATCAGTGCAATAAGAAACTTGTGATTTATCAGGTCCAGCAGCACTAACTCCTGTGCTTACAGCAGCACCATTCTTTAGTTTACTAGCAGAAGTATATTTAAATGTTTTAGTAGTTATATAATATGTACCTACTTTACGCATAACCTTAGAACTTGGTGCAGTAATTTTCAATTCTAATTTGTCATTAGATGAACTAGCTTTATAAGTATCATAAAGATCATTAGCTTTATCAATGTATTTTTCAATTTTTTTAGCTAAGGAACTACCTTCGCTATCATTAGTACGTCCAAACCTAGGAGTATTTTTATTAACTCTTGTAAAATTAATAGAACCAGCTACATCAAATTTACTCATAAAAGTATTTAAAGTTACAACTTTATAAACAAATCTAGCATATTCTTTTCTTTTAGACCAATCACAGCCATTATCTTTATATTTCTTACATTCTGCTTCGCTAGTAATTTTATTAGTACTACTACCATTTCCTACCATTAAAGTAGCATCACTAGCTGTAATGTCATTATCATTGTTAATTAGTTCAACCATATATCCTGCTTTGATTTTTCTGGATGTTGTAAAATTATTAGTATATGCCTTTACACACTTACCACTTGATACAGTACCGTTTGTGAAACCAACAGAGTGATTCATTGAAACACAATAAGCATTCAAATTTGCAGCCTTTGCATCTTTAGGTGTAGGATCAGTTCCTTTATATGGAGTACCTGAACTCCATCCTTTAATACCTACTCTAAAAGCTTTAGAGCCGCCACCATTATTAGTAGTTTTAACTTTATAACTTCCCTGTAACGGATTAGTAGAATCGTTACTTGCATTTACACTGCTTGGACTAACTACAAATATAAAAGCAACTAAAATACTAACAAATAAAGTGTTAAATTTTCTCATTTTATCCCTACCTTTACTATACCAAGTATAGCACAGAGAATTTATTTTTACAATATTTTTTAGAGTCATTTTTTTAGAATTTACTTTAACGCAAAAAATAGAAAGATATTTTATCTCTCTATTTCAACAATTTCATAAGCTTCAATTATATCTTTTTCTTTAATATCATTAAAGTTTTCAATAGTAATACCGCATTCGATACCACTTTTAACTTCTTTAACTTGATCTTTTTCTCTGGCAATAGTGTTAATAGCTCCATCATAAACTATAATACCATCTCTTATTACTCTAGCTTTAGAATCTCTTTTGATAATTCCGTTAATTACCATAGAACCAGCAATAGTACCTACTTTAGAGAATTTAAATAGTTTTCTAACTTCTGCTTGTCCTAAGACTTTTTCTTCATATATAGGTTCTAGTTTCCCTCTCATAGCTTGTTCTATTTCTTCTACTAATTTATATATTATGTTATATAATCTTATATCAACATTTCTTTCTTTAGCATAATCCATTATTTTATTATCTGGTCTTATGTTAAATCCTATTATTATAGCATCACTAGCGGCTGCTAAGACTATATCTGATTCACTAACACTACCAATTCCACTTCTAATTACATTTATTCTAATACCTTCAACATCTAATTTCATTAAAGAATTTTTAACAGCTTCTTCGCTACCACGAACATCTGCTTTAAGAATAATATTAATTTCTTTGGCTCCTGCTTCTATTTTATTAAATAAATCATCTAAGCTAACCGCTTGACTAACTTTAGTATTAGCACTTTGGGCTTTTAATTTTCTTTCATTAGCTATTGTTTTAGCTTTTTTATCGTTTTCAAAAACCATAAATTTATCACCAGCAGATGGACTTTCAGTTAATCCTGTTATAGTTACTGGTTCACTAGGTTTTGCCTCGACCAATGATTCGTTTTTGTCATTTTTTAAAGTTCTAACTTTACCAGCATAATTACCAACTACAATAGCATCTCCTAATCTTAGAGTTCCATTTTGGATAAGAAGACTTGTAGTAATACCTGATTTTTTATCAAACTTTGATTCTAGTACTGTGCCACTAGCATATCTATTAGGATTAGCTTTGAATTCTTGAACCTCGCTTATAAGTAAAATTCTTTCTAGTAAATCATTTATACCCATACCAGTTTTAGCAGAAATATTGACAAACATGACATCTCCGCCCCACTCTTCTGGCATTATTCCAGCTTCAGCCATTTCAGTCATAACTTTATCTGGATTGGCTCCAGGTTTATCCATTTTGTTAACAGCAACTATTATAGGAACTTTTGCAGCTTTGGCATGATCTATTGCTTCTTTTGTTTGAGGCATAACACCATCATCTGCTGCTACTATTATGATAACGATATCAGTAACACTAGCTCCTCTAGCACGCATTTCGGTAAATGCTGCATGACCTGGTGTATCTATAAAGGTAATTTTATTTCCATTATAGTCTATTTGATATGCTCCTATAGCTTGAGTAATTCCTCCAGCTTCTCCTAGAGCAACATCAGTTTTTCTAATTGTATCAAGTAAAGTTGTTTTACCATGATCAACGTGTCCCATAATAGTTACAACTGGTGGTCTTGATACTAACTCATTTTCATCATCAACAAGCTCTAAATTTTCAAAATCAGTCTCACTAGTAGTTTCTTCTCTTCTTAACTTTTTATTATAGTCAGATGCTATTATTTCAGCAACATCATATTCTATAGCTTGATTAATAGTCATCATCATCCCTAATGACATTAATTTTTTTATTATCTCTCCAGCACCAATACCAAGTCCACTGGCAAGTTCACTGACTGTCATCCCATCTCGATAAATAACATCAACATCTGTTATAACAGCAGTATTAGTTTTTAACTTGTCTTTGTGTTTATACATTTCTTTTCTTTTTTTCTTAAAATCATTTTGCTTAAAAGATGGATTGTTATTTTTCTTCTTTTTGTTAGTGCTTTTTGTCTTTTTGTTATTATCTTGTTGAACATCCTCTTGTATTTCTTCTTCGTAATTTTCTTCTTCTAGATCATCACTAAGATTACTAACCTCACTATCTAACATAACAATAGCATCATCATCTAATATATCATCTTCACCATTAGCTTTAATATCTAACTTTTTACATAATTCTAAAATAGTTTTTACATCTACTGCTACATCTTTAGCATATTCTAGTACACTCATCATGAGCATCACCTCCATATTATTTTTTTATCATATCATCAAGCTCCTTGTATATATGTTCAGGAATTTCTATTTCAAGTTTCCTATCTAATATTTTATTCTTTTTGCTAGTATTTATAACTTCTGTATCTTTCTTTAAATAAGCACCTCTACCATTAGCTTTACCAGTTAAATCTATAAATACTTCGCCATCTTTATTTCTTACTACTCTAATTAAATCTTTTTTAGGTAACTTTTCATGTGTTACAACACAGCTACGCATTGGAATTTTCTTCATCAGTTTCTACAACCTCTTCTATATCTTTAACTTCTCCTTTTTCTTCTTCTAGTGTTTCATCTATATTTTTGATATCACTATATTTTTCTCTATATTCATCTATATTTACATCATCAATACACTTAACATCTAACTTATAATGAGTAAGTCTTGCTGCTAATTTAATGTTTATTCCTTTTTTACCTATTGCTAAAGATAAATTATCTTTATTTACGATACAAGTAGCCATTTTTTTCTTTGGATCAGTAATGAACACTTCTATGTCTTTTGCAGGACTTAAAGCATTTTTAATGAATTCTACTGGATTTTTATCATATAAAACAACATCTATTTTTTCTTTAGCAATTTGTTTTAAAACTCTGTTAATTCTGCTTCCGTTTGCTCCTATAACACATCCAACAGGTTCAATATTCTCTTTATCACTATATACGGCAACTTTACTTCTTATACCAGCTTCTCTAGCAACTGAGTATAGCATAACAGTTCCATCATTAATTTCAGGAATTTCTATTTCAAGTAATCTCTTTAGAAAGCCATAATGTTTTCTAGATAATAAGATAAATACTCCTTTATTGCCAATTTCTAATTTTGAAACATATGCTTTAACTTGAGAACCCATTTCTAATTTTTCACCTGGAATTATTTCATCTTTAGGTAATAAAGCGAAAGTTTTTCCTAAGTCAACATAATAAGTATGGGCATCTTCACGAGCAAGTGTACCTACTAATAATTCATCTTGCTTATCTCCATACATATTAGCAATTAATTCTTTTTCGGCTTCTTTAATTCTTTGAACAACAACTTGTTTAGCTGTACCAGCCGCTACTCTTCCGAAGTCAGTCATTTCAACTTGGCGTTCAATAGTCTCACCTATTTCTATATCATCAACTTGTTTTTGTGCTTCACTTAGAGGTATTTGACTTCTTTCATCATAAAAATTTTCATCATCCACAACTGTTTTAACAGAAAATAGCTTTATTTCTCCAGTATCAGGATTAACTACACATCTAGCTGGTCCACCTTTTTTCTTATATGCTGCTGCCATAGCTTGTTCCATAGCTTCAACAACAACACTTTTATCAATTCCTTTTTCAGCAACAATACTATCCATTGCACTAATAAATTCTCTTATTTGCTTTTTATTCATTTCTATACACCTTTCTCCTTTGAAGATACATCTAAAATATAACTATTATCAAAAATATCACTATCATCCAATAAAGGATTAATAATTTTTGTTACTTCTACAACAGTATCTATATCAATAGTTTTATCTCTATCTATAACAATTCTTAAAAAATCATTATTACCTTCTTTTTCATATTTGATACTATCAATAGAAACGCCATAATCTAAAAGATTATCTTCGATAAGTTCTCTAACTTTATTTTCTATCATAATTCCTCCCTATATTAAAAAGTGGACTACACGAGGCCACTTTCTTCATCAAGACATACATATTATAACACATATATTGATACATAACAATAAATTATTTTAAAAAACATACCCAAAAATTCCAAATAAATAAACAAAATATTAAGCTTTTTACATTTTTACTTATTTTTTTTTAACTATAAAATCATCACGCAAATTTCTTTGAAGTACATGAGCTTTGTCTCCAAATATTTCCTGAGCTGCAACACTATTTTCTTTTTTGTCTAAACTTTCTATAAATTCATCTATTAAAGCACAATATTTCTTAAAGTTTTTAATATCCCATAAATAATCACCATAAATATTTCTAAGTTCAACTATTGTTAACATAAAATAAATTTCCTCTTCTGGTAAGAGATAATGATTTAAATATTTATTATATAGTAGAGAGTATACTTTTTCAAATTTTGCCTGTGCTGCATTAACATCTTCTTTTTTTAATATTAAACCATTATAATAATGATATTTTGGAATAGAATTGTTATTAACATTAGCTTTAAAATACATTTTTCTCATGTCATCTTGCTTTTTTAAATAATGAAAGTATATTTTTGCTACATCATAAAAAGCACTATCATATGGTTTTTGATACATAGTTTCTAATAACATTTGTGTATATATTAAGCTTTTTTTCCTTTCTTTTTTTATATCAAACAGTCTATATTCTTTAACAAGCAGTAAGTAACTTTTACCAAAATTAGGAAATAAATTAATTAGTTCTTTTAGCAGTGCGATATTTTCCGTGGAATCAACTAAAGGAAAATATTTCCCATATGGTCCCATACTATTATAATGACTATAATTAACAAGATATCTTAAATTAGAGAAAGTATATAAAAAGTAAAAATTATTAATTTTAGGAAGTTTATTTACTTCAATAAGTGCATCAACATAATCATTTTCCGCTAATTTATATATTGCCTCTTTGTTCGTTTTTAAAACAGACTTACAAGCATTAGTGTGATATGATATTTTATATTTTATATAAATATCACCGATTTGTTGTAAGACTTCATAATCATTATCTAATAGTTCATAACAATTTTCTTTAATTGATTTTAACCCTTTTTTAAAATAAGTGTTTAAATTTTTAAAATCAGAATAATTATCTAAAATGATAGCATTAGGATATCTTCTCTTAAAAACATTTATTTTTTCATCATTAATATCATTTTTCAAAACTAGAATAGCAGAATAATCACTACTCAGATTATCAAATTCACTTGAGAAATCTGAAACATACAAACCAACTAGGTTAAAAAAGTCTTTCCAAAATAGATATTCATCATTATGATGCCAATGATGAAAAATTTTTATTGATTCAAACATAACCATGACCTCCTAACATTATGAATAACGTAATAATAGTTAAATTATATCATACCAAGATTTAGTATTCAATAAAACTTTTGTGGTATGAAATACTTTATAATATATTATATTAGACATAAATATAATCTTTGTTATAAACAAATTATTATTAAACCCAAAATTTTCTCTAAGTTCTATCAAAATAATTATATTTTCTTAATATCATCCTAAAATCATCATGCAGTCCCTCTTGAAATGCATGAGCATTATCTCCAAAAATTTCCTGGGTTGCAACAATAGTTTCTCTTTTTTCCAATGACTCTACAAACTCTCTTAATTGAGTTCTCCCTTTTTTGTATTTGATTGTATTCATATAAGTATCACCATATATTCCGTTAATTACATGTAACATATAAAAAAAATAAATTTGTTCTTCTGGTAAAAGATAATTGTTTTCATACTTATTCTTTAAAAGATAAATTCCCTTCTCTAATCTACGTAAAGCAAACAGAATATTTTCATTTGATGTTTTTGATTCTAAGCCAATATTATAATAATATTTTGGTGAAAAATTATTGTAGATAAAAGCTTTATGTTCTAATTCTCTTGCTTTATCAGTATAACCATCAAAACTAGAATATATTTTTGACATATCATAAAAAGCACTATCATATGGTTTTAAATATATAGATTCTAAAAGCATTTGTAATAAAACTAAGCATTCTGCTTTTCTATGGGAATTTGCAGAAGTTTTATACATATTATATACTTTAGCATATAATAGATTGCTTTTTCCATAATTTGGAAATAGATAAGTTAACTCTTCTATTAAATCAAAACATGTTTCCTCGTTATAAATAAAACTTTTTGTTCCAATCTCTTTACTATAGATATTATTGATTTGATACTTTAAATTGGATAAAGTATATAAAAGATAAAAATTTTTACTTGAAGAAACTTGAAGCATTTCTCCAGCTTCCTCATATGCATCATCAAGGCTTATTCTTGCCTGATTGTATATTGTGTATTTGTTCGTTTCTAAAACAGACTTACAAGCATTAGTGTGATATGATATTTTATATTTTATATAAATATCACCGATTTGTTGTAAGACTTCATAATCATTATCTAATAGTTCATAACAATTTTCTTTAATTGATTTTAACCCTTTTTTAAAATAAGTGTTTAAATTTTTAAAATCAGAATAATTATCTAAAATGATAGCATTAGGATATCTTCTCTTAAAAACATTTATTTTTTCATCATTAATATCATTTTTCAAAACTAGAATAGCAGAATAATCACTACTCAGATTATCAAATTCACTTGAGAAATCTGAAACATACAAACCAACTAGGTTAAAAAAGTCTTTCCAAAATAGATATTCATCATTATGATGCCAATGATGAAAAATTTTTATTGATTCAAACATAACCATGACCTCCTAATGTTATAAATAATCTAATAACAATTAAATTATATCATACCAAGATTTAGTATTCAATAAAAAAAGAGCCATTAAAGTTACTCTTCTGAATATGCATCTTCTAGTAATTGGAGCTGTGCTTTAACTAAACTCTCAACTTTTGTTTTATAAACATTATAATTTTTTTTAAGTATTTGATATTCTTGTTCGGTTTTTTGGGCATTTATTAAAGCTTCGTGAACAATGGCATTAGCATTTTCTCTTGCTTCTTTTACAATAAGAGAAGCTTCTTCTTTAGCAAGTTCTTTCATTTTATCAGTTGTTTCTTGTGCAGCAATTAATGCTTTAGAAATCTTTTCATCATAATTGTTGTTAACTTTGCTCACTTGATTTTCAGCAACTTGTTTTTTTAGTTCTTCTAATTGCATTAAATAATTATTATTATCTGCACTTAAAACTTCTAATTTTTTTATAACTATATCAATGAAATTATTAACCTCATCTATATTATATCCATTTTCTACAATGCTAAAACGTTTCATAATTCACCTTCTTTACGAAATTACCACTCTAAATCTATATCATTTTTGCTTTTTTTACTCTTGTCATCATCATCACTTATAGCACCTTCAACATTGACATTTTTAGGAGTGCATAAAAATATACCTCCACCTATTTTTTGTAAGTCCCCACCTAAAGCATAAACCGTTCCACTCAAAAAGTCAACAATACGCTTTGCTTGATCTGGTGTAACTCGCTTCATATTAACTACTACGGTATTTTTCTTTTTTAAATGATCAGCAATTTGTTGTGATTCAGAATAGGCACGAGGTTCTAATAAAATCATTTTTCCACTATCAGATGTTGGAGTAGAATGATTCGCTTTCTCCTCTTCTATTTCCTCTTCATCATCATAATCTTCATCAACTAACATTTTCTTAAATTTAGATAAAGCCATAATATCATCTCCTATTCTTAAATATAAATTAATTTTAACATAGTTTCTTTTTTTATACAACTAATTTTTTTTAGTTAGACAAAATTTGACTTCTAACTATTGAATATACATTTTTCTTTATTTTACTACGATGAATCCGTCAGCTATAGGTCTAGTTGCTTCTTCATTTGACCAATTAATAGGGTGATTTATGAGTTTATTTTCTATTACTAGAGCACTAGAATTTCCTCCATCTAAATTAGCTGCATTATACGCTCCATATCTTTGCATTATTTTTATCAAATCTCCCATATCTGCACCAACAGAATCAATTCTTCGGCCATCTATAATAAGAAATAAAACTACTCCATCTTTTCTTTGGCCAATTACTGTCCTTGGATGAAGACCAAAGCCACCATTTCCGACTACTTTTGAGGCTTCGCCATTTACAATTAAGAACGGGCCAAATTCAACAGCATCTCTTATTCCTAAAGATATGGCCTCGTTGGCACTAATTCTACCTAAATATAACTTATTATCTTTGGTGAAGCCAATTAATCCTCCACTTCTTCCATAACGTTTAGAACTAATAATTTGGCTATCTTTGATTAGAATTCCATCAGCATCACCACCACTATTTAGAGTAGTATCATCTATAAAACCGCCACCATTTATTGCAACTATAGCATTTTCTCTTTTGGCCATATCAATAAGATATTCACCACTTTTTCCTAGCTTGCTACTAACAGTTAATTTTATTTTTGCAGGATCATAGATTGCAACGAGGTAACCAGAAAAATTTTTTTCTTTTATTTCTAATAACTTATATTCTTCATTTTCATTATGTTCTAAAATATCTTTTTCATATTTATTTTTATAAACTACTGTTTCTATCTTACTGGTATTAATTTTTAAAGTATTAGTACTTTCGCTATTTTCAATTAATTTATTTTCTTCTAAAACTTTAGAAATAACATCATCACTATAGAAAAAGGTAGCTAAATATTGATGATTCATGGTAGTCATAGCAGTTGTGATTAAGAAATTTCTAAATCCAGAATATGGACCATATAATAAAAATGCTCCTCCACCTATACTAATTATAGTAAAGATAATGATAATAATAACTATTTTGGGCATTCTTCTCTTTTTTACTATCTTATTTTCCATTATAAACTCCATCTTTATCAAAATCTATATAATCACTATATAAATTAGATTTATATTTTTCAAGATTATTATTAGTATCTTCATTATATTTATCTATTATTTTATTGAAGCTTTTAATATCATTTATATATACATTAACCATTTCCTCATACATTTTTCTATAATCTTTACAAATATGATTAGCATCTCTATCTTTATATATATAGCCAACACAGTCTTTATTAATATTATCTATACTAGTTTTTAACTCTTTCATTATTAGTTCATAATTATTAAATTCCACTCTAATCTCATCATAATTTTCTTGAAAATCATCTTGATAATATGTATTTAGACTTTTTGACAAGTTTTCTCTAACTTCGTTATACTTACTAGCAGAATCTTCTACTATAGTGTAGTTATTTTTTATTTCATTAACTAGTTTTGCAGTTGTTCTTTTTTCTTCTTGATAAGCACTAAATAATTTTATGCCTCCAAATATAATTAATATTAAAATTACTATAATTATTATATACTTTACATACTTCTTTTTCATAATTCCCTACCTTACTAGATTAAAGTATATCATAAAAAGGAATAAAAAAAAAGTCCTAATTGGACAATTAATTAAGCGACCTCAATTTTGGTCTTAGATATTTTTTCTCCTTTATAGAATCCACATTTTGGACACATTCTATGAGCTCTTATCATTTCACCACAATTAGAACATTTTACTAATCCGTTAGCTTTTACTTTATAATGAGTTCTTCTCATTCTTTTACTAGTTTTACTAACTTTTCTTGCTGGAACTGCCATTTTCTCACTCCTTCCCTAAATAATTGTCTAAGCAACCAAATGGCGACTTTTTTTCTTTTTGTAATTCTTCTTCTGTAATAAGTCTCCACCCATTCCCTTTAATAATTAAATTTTCATTTTTCTTATTAACAATTTTAAGAGGTATCTCTAGTAATATATTTTGCCACAAATAATCACTAATATCAAGTTTATTATTAACAATTTTCAAGATATCATCACCATCAGCAACAATATCTCCAAATTCTTCTTCTAAAGAGGTACTAAACTTCTGAAAAACATCCTCACCAGTTATATCATCAGGAAGCACCATAGTACCAGATAAAGTACCTGATATTTGAAAATTTTCATCACACAATTTAGTTATTTCACCTTTAAAAAATACATTATCTAATTTTCTGATATTCTCTTTTTCTAACTTTGATTCATCAAAATCAACAGAGATATCAATAATTAATTTATTTTCTAAATTTGTAACTAATTTAGTTAAATCAACATTCATAAACTCACCTTATCTAATTAACAATTATTTTCTAGAAACATACTTACCATCTCTAGTTGAAACAATTATTTCCTCTCCTTCTTCTATGAATAGAGGAACACGTACTAACATTCCTGTTTCAACTATAGCATCTTTAGTTGCATTAGTTGCAGTATTGCCTTTTATAGCAGGCTCTGTTTTTGTTATTTTATAATCAACCTTTTCAGGTAAATCTAAACCTAACATTTCATTTTCATAAAAAGTTATATAAACTTCCATATCATCTTTTAAATATTTTACTTGCTCTTTGATTTGATCTTCAACTAATTCTATTTGTTCAAAATCTTCCATATTCATAAAGTGATATGTAGAACCATCTTTATATAAGAATTTCATTGCTTTTTTACTTATATGTGCAGTAGCAACTTTAGTTCCACCACCAAAAGTATATTCTGCAATAGAACCAGTTCTTAAATTTCTTAATTTTGTTTTTACTATAGCAGCACCTTTTCCTGGCTTTTGATGTTCTGCTTTTATAACTTCATATATATTTCCTTCATGACTAATAGTCAATCCTGGTTTTAAATCGTTAACATTTACCATTCTTTCACTTCCCTACATTTATCTTACTTTGTCTTTTTTTCTACGTGTTCTACAGTTTTACGACATTTTGGACAATATTTATTTAATTTTAACTTGTCTGGTGTATTTTTGTGACTTTTTGATTCTCTATAATTAGCTTCTCCACAAACACTACAAGCTAAAGTTACTAATCCTCTATTTTCTCCTTTTTTAGGCATAATGCACCTCCTTTTATAACGCACGTGGCTATTATACCATACTATTTGTAAATTTCAAAGTATTTATTAACAATTTGTGATGATATTCTTTTATTTACTGCACCACTATTAGTTCCGTTTAATATTGAAACATCTGGACTTATGACTGCAATACTCATCTTGGGATCTGTATATGGAGCATAACCAACGAAACTGGTAGAAATAGTATCTGTATCAACTTTACCATCACCATCTGTATCAATAAAGCTTTGGCTAGTACCAGTTTTTCCAGCTCCAACAGCTTGATAATTTCCCATATAAGCAGTACCAAGTCCATACTGAACAACGGCTCTAAATCCTTCTTTTACTCTAGACATATACTTTTCTTCAACATCTACAGTACCTAATTTAACAGGCTCTTGATTATATATTTTCTCCCCAAATTTTTCATTATTATTATCACTTGCTTTATAAACTTCTTTTAAAAGATGTGGTTGATATCTAGTACCACCATTAGCAATCGTAGATATATACTGAGATATCTGTATAGGTGTATAAGTATCATATTGTCCTATAGAAAAATCTAGTAAATGTCCTGGCATTTTTGAGGTACCAGAGTATCCTAAACTCTCAGATGGTAAATCAATTCCTGTTTTAACACCTAAGCCAAATGAAGCATACATATTCCTATATTTTTCAAAAGCAGAATCATCTAATGATAGTGGTTGATCGTATCTATAGTTTCCACCACCAACTTTAATAGCAATTTTATACTGATAAACATTGGATGAATATGCTAATGCATTTATATCATTTAGGCTTCCTAAAGTTCTCCATGAACATTTTTCAGGAGTGCTTTTTATTTTTATACACTCATCTGTTTGATATTGTCCAATTGTTATTGCTCCATATTTATATCCTACTAACATAGAAGCTCCTTTTACAATTGATCCTGGTGTTACAGATGTTGTTACAATTCCTGGAGTATAATCTGATATGTAATAGCCACCACCATCAGCTTTTTTTACTTGTTTACCAGCCATAGCTAAAATTCCTCCTGTATTTGGATCGGCAACAATAGCAAAGCTTCTATTATAATATTGGGTGTTGACCTCTCCCTTGGTTGCTAAGACTTCTTTAGATAATACCTCTTCTAAGTATTGTTGTAAATTTATATCAATAGATAAAACTATATCATTTCCTCTTTTTCCTTCGCTAACAAGTTCATAATTATTTCCCTTAGTAACTTTATATTTGGCTTTTGTACCTTTTAGATATTTTTCATATTGATATTCTAGATAACTAATACCAACTCTATCGTCCATACTATAACCATTTTTTAAATAATACTTAGTAAGTTCTTTAGGAATACCTTGAGCTGATGATGAAACATTCCCTAAGATTGATCTGAATACATCCCCATAAGGATAAACTCTCTCCCAATCAAGCTTAGTGTTAAAGCCTTTTAATGTATCAATATTTTCGGATATATGAGCATACTCTTCATCACTAACATCTTCATTTTTTATAACTTTTTCAGCATAAGAATATCCTTTATTCATTAGATAATATAAATATGCAGCCTTTTTATCTGTATCGTTATAGCCACTTAAATCAGCATCGCTAATACGTTCATAAATCATATTTTCTATATCATCATCATTAAGTTTTCTCTCATCATATTTATCCCATTCTTTATCTGTTATTTTCTTTTTAGCTGCTTTAGGATTATTTTTATACCAAAAAGTTTTAAGCATTTTATCAGATAGCTTACTATAATCTAGATTTAAGAAACTAGAAACTTCATAGGCTAGTTTTATTTCATCTTTTGTAGTTATTCCATCTGCTTTTTTATAATAAATAGTTTTAACGGCCTTATTATCTACTATTAAATTATAATTTCTATCATAGATTCTTCCTCTAGGTGATGATGGACCATCTATTATCTTTTCGGTAGATTCAACTAGTTTTTCATCATACTTTTCTTTTTCTAATACTTGTAATTGAAATAATCTTCCAAATATTACTATAAAAAAGATAGACATAATCACTATTATTAATATATATCTTTTTTCTATAATATCAGGTAAATATTTAGTACCTCCACCTTGCTTAGACATATTATTAATTGGTTTAGAGTTATTTTTTTTATAAACTTTAGTTTTTTTATTACTAGTTTTATTAAGAGATTTTGATTTTGGTTTAGAGAATATACTGTCTATTTTTATTGAGAAAAAATTAGACTTAGGTTTACCATTAAGAGGTTTATTTTTATACCAAAAACTAGAACCTTTTAGTTTTATTTTCTTTTGTTTCTTTTTATTTGACATATATATTCTCCCTCCATTCGTTTTACTTATTATAGCAAAAATAGAATATAAATACAATTATATTGAGCATAGTTAAGAACATTTTTTTTGACAAATATGTAAACTAAAATATTTTTTAGAATATAATTTATTGGTGATTGTATGAATAACTTAATAATTTTAAAATATATTAAAAATTTAACACCAGATGACGTTTACACTTATGCATGTAAAAAAGATATTATTTTAAATTCCCAGGAATTATCAGGAGTATATAAATATATAAAAGATAATTATGCTGATTATTTAAAAGGATATTTAAAAAAGGACGTAATTTTAAGTGATGCTAAAAATATATTAGATGATGTTAATTACAAAAAATTTGTTAAGTATTTTGATATGTATAAAGACAAAATATAAAGAGAACAAAAATTCCCTTTATATTTTTAAATATTTCTTAACAGCTTGCCATGAGCCAAACATACCAACAAGAATACCTATAACCATAAGTAATAAGGATGCTAAATAAACAAATGGTGTTGGTTGGATTAATCTTGCAAGAGATGAGTTAAATATTTTTCCTCCAAAGAAATCATATAATGAAGTATAACCATATACTGTTATTATTATTGGTAGAATTGAACCTATAAGTCCTAAGAATAATCCTTCTATTACAAATGGTATTTTAATAGATATATTGGAAGCTCCAACTAATCTCATTATTTCTATTTCTCTTTTTCTAGCATAAATAGCAAGTTTAATTGTGTTTGCTATTAAAAAGGCTGTTACTATAATTAGTGCTAATACTGCTATAATAGATACTTTTTTGACAACATCAAATATAGTGATAAGTTGATTTACCATATCTTCTCCATAACTAACAGAGTTTACTTTATCCATCTTTTTTATTTTATTAGCCATATCTTTAATCTGTTCAACATCTTTTAATTTTAGTTCAAAACTATCAAGTAATGGATTATTGTTCTCGCTCCAAGAGTTAACAATTGTAGAAAACACTTCATCTTCTTTAGCAAAATCACTTGCTTGTTCTTTTTTTGATTTAAATGTTAATTTTTCAACATTATTAGTATCTCTAATAGCTTTTTCTATCCTATTTGAATCTTGTTCTGTTGCATCACTATCTAAAAAGATAACCATAGTTACATCTTTTCTTATTTGTTCTGTAAAATTTTCTACATTATAAGAAATAATTATAGAAAATGATACTACTATTAAAGTTATTGCTATACATGAAATAGATGCTAGTGATAAAGAAAAGTTTCTAATAACACTTTTAGCAGCATCTCTTATATATCTTCTTATTGTCCTAATACCTCTCATTATAATATGTTCCTTTCTCAAAATCTCTCTTTAATCTTCCTGATTCTATAACAATAACTCTTTTTCCCATTCTATTTACTATATCTCTATCATGCGTAGCCATAATGATAGTAGTTCCTAAATTATTAATATTTTCCAATACTTTCATAATTTCCATAGATGTATCTGGATCTAAGTTACCTGTTGGCTCATCACATATTAATAACTTGGGATTATTAGCAATTGCTCTTGCTATAACAACTCTTTGTTGCTCTCCTCCTGATAATTGATCTGGATATTGTCTTACTTTATTTTTAAGTCCTACTAAATCAAGTACTTCAAGTACTCTTTTTTGAATTTCAGTTTTATCATAGCCAAAAAGTTCTAGGACAAAGGCAACGTTTTCAAATACAGTTAATTTTTGTAGTAGTTTAAAATCTTGAAATACTACTCCGATTTTTCGTCTTAATATATATACTTTTCTATTTTTTAACTTTGCAACATCAATTCCACCAATCATTATTGAGCCTTTATCAGGTTTTTCTTCACGATAAAGCATTTTTATTAATGTGGATTTACCACTACCACTAGGTCCAATAACAAATACAAATTCTCCCTTTTTTATGCTTAAATTAAAATCATATAAGGCAACAACACCATTTTTATATGTTTTTTGCACATTATCTATTCTAATTAATTCCATATATTCATCTACCACACTTTCATTGCATTATTAATTATAACAAATATTTTTCTTTTTTTGATAGTTTTTCATAATTTTACATAATTTTATTATTTACTTTACATCCCACCATATATTTCATATGTATCTGTTATTAAGAAAAAGGCTCCATCATCTATTGTTTGAATAACTTCTTTAGCTTCATAATATTTTCTAGTAGGTATATTACACATTAATACTTTCTTTTTATCATCTCTGTAGCCACCCCTAGCATTAATTACGGTAACTCCATGTCCAAGAGCATAAGTAATATATTCACTTATTTCTTCAGATTTTTTAGTAACAATAAAAAATGTTTTGGAAGTAGAAGTTTCTAATATTACTCTATCTGTAACGGCAGAAGATATATATAGTGCTACTATAGCATATAAAACATTAGATATTCCAAATAACATTCCTCCTAGTAATACTATTATTCCATTGACTAACATACTAGCTTTACCAATAGATAAGCCAAATTTTTTGTACATGATTTGAGCTAGAGTTTGCACTCCACCTACAGAAAAGCCACTTCTAATTATAATTCCGTTACCAAGTCCCATAAAAAAGCCACCAAAAAAGACTATGAGAAATAGTGATGTTTTATCTAAATGAACAAACATATTGAATATTTCTGTAAATTTCATAAAAACTGGTAATAAAATTACTCCAAATAGGCATTTTATAGCATATCTTTTTCCTAAAAATAGATAACCTAATACTAGAGTGATTATTGAGAAGATAAAAACAAAAATACTCATATCCATACCACAGAGATTATTGACAATTAAAGATAGACCTGCTGATCCACCTGTAACTATATCACGAATGCTGAAAAAGACAGTAAAAGATAGAGCATAAATAAGTACTCCCCAAATAAATAAAGCACTTTTTTCTAAAAAATTATTTTTTTGTATTCTATCAATTACATCTTCAACATTATTACTAACAACTTCTATCATACTATCTAACTCCTTGAACTAACTTCATAAGCATCACAAGCTAAGAAAAAGATATTTTTATCTATTTCCATAAGTCCTTCTTTTACTATAAAATATTGTCTAGTAGGAACAACTCCTAATAGTAAACTTTGTCTATCATTTGTATAACCACCTCTAGCATTAATTATTGTAACACCCCCATTAGTGATGGAAAGTAAAAATTCTCTAACTTCGTCTTCTTTAGTTGTAACTATGTAAAAAGCTTTACTTTGAGAAATTCCAAGAACTACTCTATCGGTCATAAAACTAATTATGTATAGTACTAAAAAGCCATATAGTACTACTTCCCAAGAAAATACTAGTAATCCTGATAAAACAACAATTCCATCTGATACCCAAGTTGCCTTTCCTAAACTAACTTTTGTATATTTAGAGACAATTTCCGTGATTACATCAGTTCCTCCGGTACTAAAATTAGTTTTATATATGAGTCCATATCCTATTCCTGTTAGAACACCTCCAAATATAGCAATAACTAGTATTTCAACATCATCAAATTTAACATATGGTACTAGATATGATGTTAAGTATACAAGAAGGGGAAAAAGTAAAGACCCTACTAAAGCATTTCTTGCTTTTTTCCAACCTAGAAAAATATAACCTATACCTAGGAGAATAATGTTTGCTACTAAAATGAATAGATAAGTTGGGATACCAAATTGTTTGAAAACAAGGGCTAGTCCTGAAACACCAAAACATACTATTCCATATTGAACAAAAAAGACATTATAAGAGAATGCAACAATAAAACATCCTAATATTAATAAAAGATATCTTTTAAACATATCTTTTTTATATATTGCTTCTATTAAGTCATTAACACGCTTTTCTTTTATTTTTTTAAATATTTTCAATTAGCATCACTTCCTTAATCCATTAATTATAAATTCATCTAACCAACCATCTAATACATCAAAAGCCCTACTAGTAGAATATCCTGATACATTATCAATAACTTTAGTATAAGGACATAAGATGTAACTTCTTTTTCCTGAACCAAAAGATATAGCTTCATTACTTTTCATGCTATTTATCTCATTATTTTTTTTCTCTAATTCTAAAGTATATAACTTACTTTTAAGTACTTCCATACAGTGCTCACGATTTTGAATTTGGCTTCTTTCATTTTGACAAGTGACAACTATTCCTGTAGGTAAATGAGTTATCCTAACAGCACTATCAGTCGTATTAACACCTTGTCCACCTGGTCCACTGCTTCTATATATATCTATTTTTAAATCTTTTTCATTTATTTCAATAGTTGTATCTTTAGATATTTCTGGTACTACGCCAACTGATGCAAAGGAAGTATGTCTTCTTTTATTAGAATCAAAGGGACTTATTCTAACTAATCTATGAACACCAACTTCTCCTTTTAAGTAGCCGTAAGCATTGATACCTGAGACTTTAAACATAATGCTTTTTATGCCAACTTCTTCACCATCTTGCTTAAACATAAGTTCTATTTTATAGTTATTCTTTTCTAAATATCTGCTATACATTCTATAAAGCATACTAGCCCAATCACAAGACTCTGTTCCTCCTGCTCCAGCATGTATTTCCATAATACAGTTATTAGCGTCATATTCACCAGATAGATAAGTTTCAAGTTCTAGTGTTTCTAATTTTTTTAATGATTCATTATATTCTTCTTCAATAATAGGTATCATTTCGTCATCATCTGTTAATGATGATAATATTTCTATATTATTTTTTATATCAGTTTCTATTTGAGAAATGGGCTCTATAATTCTATTTAAATAATTAACTTTGTCTATAATTTTATTAGCCCTATTTTTATCACTCCAAAAATTGATATCATTTACCTCTTGTTCTAGTTTCTTTAGTTCTTGCTTCTTTTTATCTAATTCAAAGAGACCTCCTAATATTATCTAATCTTTCACTTATATCGTTATAACTACTAATAATTTCTCTAACTAACATCTTTCCACTCCTATCATTATACATGTATTATAACTTAAAAAGAAAAAAAAAGAAACCCCCGAATTACAAAGTTTCTTTAATTAGCAAAATTAAAAATATTATAAAAAAACTAAGAAACTAAATGTTTGGGGTATTTCTTTTTTATTATGTAAATATGTATAGATATTGAAAATACTAATTTAATTAATTACTTTAAATTATTTTCTATTAGCTAAATATAATAAAGAATAATATTATTAATTTTTTGTATTAGTTTTTTTCTTAGTTAATTTTAAAGGCTGATTATAGTTTGATATTACTTTACTAAAATCAGAAGAAAAACTATCTACTACTTCTGGTATAAAATTCAAGATATCATCTATATTAAATACCTTTAATTCATTATTGGTTGCATAGCTTTCTTTAATATAATTATTAGTTGAATCTAGGACACTAGTGATATTTTTAGGATTTATTTCTTCAATAGAAATGTTTTCAAAATCAAAAGCAGCATTTTTTAAATTTTCATAATCAAAACCGTATTTAAAATATTCTAAAACTATCTTATTGATAGTAGTATAATCATCATAAATACTTGTTTCGGTATTAAGTGTCCATAAATCTTTGTAATTAATAATTTTACCATCTTTATGTAGGTTAACGTAAACGGCATTTTGGGTATAAACGGTTTCTTTATAATCCCTATCTAAAAATGTAAACGATGTTTTGAATAAATCATTGAAAAATTTATAATCTGTATAAAGATGAAAGAAATAACCAATGGCTTTAAAATCACCATTTTTTAAATCTATTTATCAAGAAATAAATCTAAATTAGGATATTTAACAATTTTATCTTCATTATCATTTTCCCTAAAATGAGTAGTTTTTTTCTGAATTTCTTCATCAACATTAATTTCTTTATCAATTGAATCTACTATTAAATTACCTAGCAAAAAATCATTTTTGTTCTTTTGACTAATTTTGATACCAGATTCTTCTAATTTTTTTAGAAAATGCATTGCTGCTGTATGATGTACAACAAATGATGCCATATCTAAAACCTCCCTTCGTGTAGTTATTTTAATATATATATTAGAAATTGTAAAGTATTAAAAGTATTTACAAAAAAAAAACTACAAAAGAGTGGTTAAATGTTAATAAATTGTTGGTGGATAATAAATAAATTTTTGATATTTACGATAATTTTTAAATAAATATATTTGAATAAATTGAAAACTAAAGTTTCTTTTACGTAAATTATCTATGTACATGCCCTTTTATAAAAAGTAATATATAATCAACAATCATTAAGCCACTTAATATTATTGTAATATAACTAGGTATTATAGGGATTAATTTATCTACTAACGGATTTATTATATATACTATAATTAATGCACCTATTGCCCAAACTAAAGATATTTCTAAAGCTATATATTTTCCAATATGATATTTAAATTTGCTATAATCCCAAAAAGTAACTTTAAATATTTTTTCTATTATTACTCCTCCTAGATATTCTAATATAGTAAGAATAATAGTTATTGTTATTAGAAAAATTATTACTTCAATTATTTTATTAAAATGTAAATATTTAGCAAGAAGTTTATAAATAATAATTACTAATACAGCACCTATACCATAGATTGGAGTCCATGGGCCATATAAAATACCACTACCTATTTTTACTTTTTTTAAAAGGCTTACCACTACTTCAAAGATAAAACCTATAATAGAATATATAAAAAAAGCATTAACATAGTACATAATATCACCAACTATATTATGTACTAAATTAATAGAATTATACTAATTATTTAAATTTTACGACATCTGCTACCATGTCACGATTAAGTTCTTCAGATATTTCTTTAATAAATAATCTATATAAAGGATAACCTAGCATTTCTTCTATTTCATCTTGTAATTCTAATCTTACTTTAAAATTATATTCTGTTTTATCATTAAAACCATATCTAAAGAAGACATCTGTCATTCTTCTTTCTAAGGTTGTAATTCCAGTTGGAAGTGATATAGAATCTGCTAGTTGAACTATTTTATCATATATATTAAACTTAGTATTTATTATATAATCTTCAACAACTGCTTTTTCCTCTTTAGAAATATCCCACTTTCCTATTACATCTTCTATTTTTTCTTCAAAGAAAGAGTGAGTTAAACATATTCTAGCAGCTTCAGTGTATCCTAAGTCGTTTAAATATTTATATCCTTCATAAATATGTTTTAAGCCACATCTTCCTACTCTTCTTCCTATATCATGTATGTAGCCAAAAGCCATAGCTTTATCACTATCTAAATTAAGAGCTTCGGCTATTTTTCCTGAAACATGACCTACAACTAAAGAATGTTCATACCACTGTCCAGGATTTAATTTATTTGCCTCTCCTAAAAGCTCAAGAGCCTTATCAACAGTTAATATTTTTGTCATATTATTTATCCTCCAAATCTATATTTTTTTCTATTTCTTGCAATTCAAATCTGTATTTTTGTTTAACAGATGGATATTTTTCATGATCAACTTCACTCATAAACATAGGTAATGGTCTAATCCAAAGGCTATAGTCATCATATAGTTTTCTGTAAACTACATAATCAGTACCATCTTCAGAGTGATGAGCTATATCTATCACAAAATAATAATTTCCTTTAAAATGTTTATAAACTCTATTTTTTTCAATTTTTCTTTCCATATAAATACCACCTTTTGATTTTAATATTTTATTGATAATTAATCTATTGAAATACTTTTATTTAGTTTTATATACTTAAAAGTAATCTAATTTTAACATATTTTTAGTTTGAATTAAAGAATTATTTAGTATATTTTCTATGATAATATAGATATTAATTTACCTAATATTTAAGAGTAAGAGTAACAATTATATTTTTTTAGTTGTATATGAGGCTTTTTTAAAGTAATACTAAATGGATTATTAAATAATTATAAATTAATTACTATATAGTATTATTTTTTTATAGGTATATTAAAAGATTAGCTGTTAATTGCTAATCATCTTCTTTCTTTAATTATGTTTTTACTACAGATATAAGTTACTAAGAAATAACCACCATAGATTGCTACTATAAATATAGCTGTAATAATTATTGATTCTAACATTTTTTCATTACCAAATGCACTTAATATAAAGTTGCAAAATTTTATTCCAAATATAGAGTGAATAATGGCAACTAAAAGTGGAAACATAAAGAATATACCAATTTGTCTAAATAATGCTTTATTAATCATTTCTTCATCAACACCAATTCTTCTTAGCATTCTAAATTTTTCTACGTTATCACTTGATTCTGATAATTCTTTAAGGGCTAAGATTGCTGCACAAGAAATTAAAAAGGTAATTCCTAAATAAAGTCCTATAAAGGTTACCATACCTCCTAAACCAACACTTGCCTCTGCTATATATGTTCTTGTTCTTACTTCTAAGGTTGTGTTTTTAACATAAGAATTTTTATCTAGTGCTGATATTTTATTATCAATTGCCTTTTTTTGTTCAGTATTATTTGCTTTATAATTAGCAATCAAAAATTCATCTTCTATCATAGAATTATCTACTGAAGAATCAGGAACAATTAAAAATCCTAAATTAGCATAGCTGCTATTCATTTCATAAAATCCATCAACACATTTTAAATATTTGGGTTTGTATATCTTATTATTTAAGGTTATTTGTGGTTTTCTTTTTAAGCCTTCATCTCTTATACTAGATAATTCTTTATAATTTGCAACTACTATATATTCATCACTTTTTAAAGAATACTTTTTTAAATTGAAGATATTGGCTATTTTGTTATAATCACTTATTCTAATTAAAGTTTCTGGTTTATCATATAAAATCAAAGGAAACTTACTCTTAGAAATTTTATAATAATCTCCTAAAGTGTTTTTTAGGGTTAAAGTGTTTGTTGTATAAACATTAAAATCTACGATATCTTTAAAATTAGTATTAACATCAAAATCTAATTTATTTAGAGTTTCTATTAAACTAATTTTAGAGTCTTTTTGTTGTTCAAGAGAATATATATTATCATCTTTTATATTTATCTTCTTAGTAAATTCAGTATCAGCTGGTGCTAATTTTTTTAAGTTAGCAGTCATTGAATTTTTCATAGACATAGCACTTGATAAGATACAAATTGTTATAAAGAGCATTAATGAAATTACTGTCATCGAGAAAACAGTTGTGTTTATTTTGCTGGAGAATTGTCTTAAAGTAAAACTATTTAATCCTTTATAATATATTTTTTTTATGTTTTTAAAAATCCTTAATAGTAGTCCAGATAAAGACCAGAATATGAAGAATGTTGATACTGCTCCTAAAATAATCGGAATATATACATCATTAGCATTAGCTAGGCTATAAATACCATCAGTAACTTGGTAATAGGCAAAGCCTAGTGCTATACAAGATATAATAAATATTATTGTACAAATATAAGGTTTTTTTAGTCTTACTGTTTCGTTTTTTTTACTAGATTGAATTAAATCAATCAACTTACATTTACTAATATTTACTGTATTAAATATCATAACAACAAAATACATAATTCCAAAATATATTAGAGTTTTTAAGCAGGCACTTTTAGAAAAAATAAATTTAAATTTGGTTAGATCGGCTTCAAACATGTTAGCAACTACTATACTCATTAATTGTGATAGAAGAAAACCTATTCCTAAACCAACTCCTAATGAAACTATTCCAATTATTAGGGTTTCAAAAAAGAGAATTAGAGATATTTTTCTTTTACTCATTCCAAGGGTTAAGTATATTCCAAATTCTTTGTTTCTTCTTTTAATTAGAAATCTGCTAGCGTAGATAATTAAGAACGCAAGTATAAATGATACAAACACGCTAACACCAGATAAAATATTTGTTAAAAGTTTTATTATTTCATAGGTTGCTGATGATACATTCATCATAACAGTTTGATCATCTATGGCATTAAAAATATAAAAAATTGCAACACCTAGTATTAAAGTAAAGAAATAGATGGTATAATCCTTTATACTTTTACTGATGTTTTTTAATGATAACTTAAAGAGCATCGTTTAGATCACCACCAAGTAATGTTACTACATCAATAATTTTATCAAAAAATTCTCGTCTTGTATCTGTACCTTTTTGAATTTCATTAAAGATTTTACCATCTTTGATAAATATTACTCTAGAGGAATAACTTGCTGTAAAAGCATCATGCGTAACCATTAATATTGTTGCTGCTATCGTGTTGTTTAAATCTTCAAATTGTTCAAGTAACATTTTTGACGATTTAGAATCTAGAGCACCAGTTGGTTCGTCTGCTAATATTAATTTAGGATTTGTGATAATTGCTCTAGCAGATGCTACTCTTTGTTTTTGGCCTCCACTCATTTGATAAGGATATTTATCTAAAATTTTAATAATATCAAGTTCTTTTGCTACCTTTTTTATTCTTTTATCCATTTCTTTAGTAGGAACATTTTGAATAGAAAGGGCTAAAGCAATATTCTCATAGGCAGTTAGAGTATCTAATAAATTAAAATCTTGAAAGATAAAGCCAAGCTCCTCTCTTCTAAATTTATTTAGACTATTTTCTTTTAGTTTGGTAATATCATTTCCTGCTACATAAATGTGACCTGATGTTACTTTATCAATAGTGGAAATACAATTTAGAAGGGTTGTTTTACCACTGCCACTTGCTCCCATTATAGCAACAAATTCTCCTTTATTAACAGAGAATGACAAATTATCAATAGCCTTAGTAAGATTAGACTTATTGCCATAATATTTTTCTATTTTATCAATTTTTAAAATATTTTCCATTATATTTCTCCTTTCTTTTTCCATTTTAATAGAAGAAGAAAAATTAGTCGTTATTTTAATATAACAGAATATTACAATTTTGTAAGATTATAATACTTAACTATTTTATTAATGATAGAAAAAGAAATTTATAAAGATAAGATTTTTTAATATTTATCATTATTTAATTTATTATATTAATAATGGTAGTGATAATTAATTTTTTGTAATAGATAAACTTATTTTTGTTTTATTCTTTTAGTTAAAACTTTCCTGAGGCACCGCCTCCTCCAAATGAACCGCCTCCTCCAGAAAATCCTCCATAGGTTGATGAACTTGAGTTATTTCCACCACTATAGTGATCAGATATGTACTTGATATTTATAAAAAAGGCAAATAAGAATGTTAGATAATGACTTAAAAAAATTATAATTGCTAAATTTTTAAATCCTATTTGGGAAAATATTTGGTAAAAAATAAAACAGAAAAGAAAATAATATATAGCAAATTTTATTTTTGACTTTTTCTTTTTAGATTGATAATAAATTCTAAATATAAGTCCTAAAATAAGTCCACTTTCTATTCCAAAAAAATTCAATCTTTGTGAGTTATTATCATCTATTGTTGGATTGTTTGTTTCTAAATTTAAATTTTTTTCTTTAACTATTTCTTGATATATTGCATCATATCCATTTTTAACTCCATTATTCCAATCATTCTTTTTTAAATATGGAACCATATAATTATCTCTAATTCTGCCTGCCTTACCATCTGTGATAATTCCTTCTAATCCGTATCCAACTTCTATTCTTAGATTTCTTTCTTGATAAGCTATTAAGATTAATATTCCATTATTTTCGTTTTTATTTCCAATCCCTGCTGATCTGGCAAATTCTAGAGAATAATCTTCTATTGACTTTCCTTCTAAATTTTTTACTGTAGTAACAACAATTTGAATTCCTGAGTTTTCTTGCAAAGTAATGCTTTTTTTCATAAGATACTCTTTTGTTTGTTCTGTTAATATTTTAGCATAATCATTTACATAAAAATCATTTGTTGGTTTTACTATTGCATTAACAGAAAAAGGAAAAATGAATAGAATAAAAAGAAAGAAAAGTGCTTTACACTTAGTCAAAACTAACCTGTGGAACATTATTCGCACTTTCCTTTGCTTCAAAATATTTTTCTTCTTCAAAACCAAATAAACGAGCAAATAAAACTTGAGGAAATTTTTTTATTTCTCGATTATAATTTTTTACTGCCTCATTATAATCTTTTCTAGCTACTGCGATTCGATTTTCGGTACCAGCAAGTTCATCTTGTAAATTAATAAAATTAGTATTTGCTTTTAAATCTGGATAATTTTCAACAACAACAGTTAAAGAATTTAGAGCATCTGTTAATTTTTGGTTTGCATTTGCTTTATCTTCTACACTTTTTGCATTAATTAAGTTTTCACGTGCTGTAGAAACGTTATTAATTACTTTTTCTTCATGACTAGCATATCCTTTTACTGTACTAATTAAATTAGGAATTAAGTCTGTTCTTCTTTCTAATTGAACAGAAATATCTGCTAGTTTATTCTCTACTTCTTCCTTTTTATTTACTAATCCATTATAGATTCCTGCTAATAACATAATAATAATGATAATAACAGCGAGAACAACCCCTATACTTTTTAAATTCTTTCTCATTTTTATAATACCTCCATTAAAATCTTAACATATTACTTTTTAATATGCAATCATCTTTTTTGAATATTCTTGAAGCATAGAAATAGTTTAAACTAATTCATTTTATAAAAATCATTTTGGGAAAAAATAATGGTTACTTTGGTATATTTCCCTACTTTAGATTCAATGGTAATGATGTGGCCTAATTTTTTACATAGTTTTTTAGCAATGTATAATCCCATTCCCGTTGATTTAGCTTTTTTTCTTCCATTTAAGCCTGTAAATGATTTATCAAAAACTCTTGATAGATTATCTTTTGGTATACCGATACCATTATCTAAAATACATAGATATATTTTACTTTCTTTTTCTAAAGCAGTTATTTTTATATAAGAGTCCGTAGTTTCTCTTTTGTATTTAATGCTGTTATTAATAATTTGATTTAAAATAAATTCTAACCATTTAGTATCTGTTAGGAT
>CAKPER010000016.1 GCA_934149245.1 uncultured Bacilli bacterium
TATAACTCTAGTAAAGAGGAAACAATAAAATCTATGTTAGAGGAAGGAATGCCATATGAACTTATTAGTAAAGTTACAAAAAAAGACATTCAAGATATTAAAAGAATAGAACAATCTATGAAAGATTAAACTATTCTTTCTTTATTTTAAATCATATAAAATATATAGTATACTATCTAAACTTCCATAATTTTTTCTTTAAATCTTTTAATATTTAAATTTAATAACTATTACTTAAGCAAAATTCAATTTTTTAAAATATATTCATCTCAAAATTAATTTTTTATATAAATAACTAATTAGAAAGTTAAATTTAAAGATAAAATCAACATAAAATTAGGAAATTACAGATTTGTTCTATTTAATAGTCTATGTTATTATGAAGCTGGAGGTGAAACAATAGAAAAATTAGCTAATCTAAACTTAGTTCCTCTAACAAAAGATTTTATGTTTAAAAGAATATTTACTAAAAATCCCAATATCTTAAAAGAATTTTTAATAACTGTCTTAAATCTAGAACTTGATCCTAAAAATACTTCTATCACTATAATAAGTAACGAACTTATAAAATCAAAAAGACAAGAATATCATAAAACAGTTGATATTTTAGTTAAAATAAATAATAATCTCAAAATAGATGTCGAGTTAAATAGTGAAAAATTTAAAACTATTAAACTAAGAAACACTCTCTACTTACATAAAATATCTACTGATACGATAGAGGTTGGTACAGCAACTATAGATATGTCTAAATATTATTTTTATCAACTTAATCTAAATAGCAATAACAGTGATAACACATCTTCTGAAAGTTATATGATCCTTGAAGAAAATAGTCATAAACCTTTACTTGATAATTTTAAAATTATTTGCAAATCTCTTGATTATTATAAAAAACTTTATTATAATTCTAGTAAATATGTATCTAAGGATGTTATTTGGTTAGCATTACTTAGAGCAGATAATTTTTCTGAATTAAAGGAGATGTCTAAGTTAGTTATGAAAGATAAAGATAGTAAAAAATTTGTAAATGACTGTATTGAAGCAAGTCAAGATGAAGTTATCTTAAGTGAGTGGGAAGCAGATAAAATGGCCAAATTAGTTAAAGATAAAACCTTGGAAGATGCTTATAATGAAGGTGAAGAAGATGGATACAATTCTGGAAAAGAAGACGGTTATAACTCTAGTAAAGAGGAAACAATAAAATCTATGTTAGAGGAAGGAATGTCATATGAACTTATAAGTAAAGTTACCAAAAAAGACATTCAAGATATTAAAAGAATAGAACAATCTATGAAAGATTAAACTATTCTTTCTTTATTTTAAATCATATAAAATATATAGTATACTATCTAAACTTCCATAATTTTTTCTTTAAATCTTTTAATATTTAAATTTAATAACTATTACTTAAGCAAAATTCAATTTTTTAAAATATATTCATCTCAAAATTAATTTTTTATATAAATAACTAATTAGAAAGTTAAATTTAAAGATAAAATCAACATAAAATTAGGAAATTACAGATTTGTTCTATTTAATAGTCTATGTTATTATGAAGCTGGAGGTGAAACAATAGAAAAATTAGCTAATCTAAACTTAGTTCCTCTAACAAAAGATTTTATGTTTAAAAGAATATTTACTAAAAATCCCAATATCTTAAAAGAATTTTTAATAACTGTCTTAAATCTAGAACTTGATCCTAAAAATACTTCTATCACTATAATAAGTAACGAACTTATAAAATCAAAAAGACAAGAATATCATAAAACAGTTGATATTTTAGTTAAAATAAATAATAATCTCAAAATAGATGTCGAGTTAAATAGTGAAAAATTTAAAACTATTAAACTAAGAAACACTCTCTACTTACATAAAATATCTACTGATACGATAGAGGTTGGTACAGCAACTATAGATATGTCTAAATATTATTTTTATCAACTTAATCTAAATAGCAATAACAGTGATAACACATCTTCTGAAAGTTATATGATCCTTGAAGAAAATAGTCATAAACCTTTACTTGATAATTTTAAAATTATTTGCAAATCTCTTGATTATTATAAAAAACTTTATTATAATTCTAGTAAATATGTATCTAAGGATGTTATTTGGTTAGCATTACTTAGAGCAGATAATTTTTCTGAATTAAAGGAGATGTCTAAGTTAGTTATGAAAGATAAAGATAGTAAAAAATTTGTAAATGACTGTATTGAAGCAAGTCAAGATGAAGTTATCTTAAGTGAATGGGAAGCAGATAAAATGGCAAAACTAGTTAAAGATAAAACCTTAGAAGATGCTTATAATGAAGGTGAAGAAGATGGATACAATTCTGGATATAGCTCTGGAAAAGTCGAAGGATACAGTTCTGGAAAAGAAGACGGTTATAACTCTAGTAAAGAGGAAACAATAAAATCTATGTTAGAGGAAGGAATGTCATATGAACTTATAAGTAAAGTTACCAAAAAGGACATTCAAGATATTAAAAGAATAGAACAATCTATGAAAGATTAAACTATTCTTTTTTATTTTACATTTTCTAATATTATATATAATCTGTAAAAATATACTTTATTCTTAATTAATCATATCACTAAATTCTTGAATAGTAGTAGTATTATCAAGCTCATATCTATGAATTTTATATAAATTATCCCCTGGATAAACTTTTTTACTACCACCTATAAATGCCATTCTAAATCCAGCTTTTTCAACTAATTCAACTGCCCTATTATTATATTCATAAAAAGGAAAACAATAATATGGCGTATTATTTAGACTCTCACGACTTTTCTTTAAATCTTCTAATATTTTATCTTCAGTCCAACATAAAATTGCTCCTCCATGACGTCCAGTACATACCTTTGGTGTATGCATATTCCAAGAATGAGAATGAATTTCTAAATAATCTGATTTATAATCATTAGGACTAGCTAAACTACCTATTAAAAATAAAGTTCCCATCATCTGATACTTATTTAAAATATTTATCATTCTACTAACATACCATCCATCATCAATAGTAATACTAACACTTTTAGCAGGTAACCTAACTTCTCCTTTCACATATAATTCCAAATCTCGCATCGTAGTAGCATAAAATCCATTATCATCCAAATATTTTATTTCTTCTTCTACTTGTGTATCTTCCATACATATACTCTGTGTACATTCTAATAATTCCGAAGCCTCTTTATTTACTGTATAATGATAATTTAAAACAGCAATACCATCAGCATATTCTTTACCACTACTTTCAATATCTTCCTCAGTCTCTACATCACTCTTATCAATATAAAACAATCTATTATCAAACTCTACTCCATACTTATCACTACTATTAACAATAACCTGATAGCTATCACTCTTGTTAATAGTATATAATTCCTTATCATCAGCTTTTAACTTATAGCTACTTTTAGTAATTATATTTTTATTAAAAGCAACATAGTTCTTATATGTTTTATATTCCGTATTCTCATAACTAATTCCATCACTCTTTATAACATCACTATATAATACATAATAATCACTATCACTTAATTTATAATATTTATCTATTATATTATAATTATCATCTAAAATTATTTCAGTATCTTTTTTTAAAGTTCCAATATTTTTTCTTTCTATATTATATAAAACTGTATCTTTAGTAGTTTTAACATAAGTATTATAATTATTTTTTACATTACTAATAGCAATATCTTTATTTAAAACTTCTTTTTTAGCAAAAGTAGTATTAGTATTAAAACTAAGCCCTATTGTTCCTAAAGTTATAATCGATAATGTAAATCCAAGCAAAAATCCCCCAGCCTTTTTTTTCGTAACGGCAATCATTCTTTTCACTCCTAAAAATTATTTTTACTAAAAAATTTATCTCTTTTTAGTATTTTACCCCATTTCTTTTTTACATATTCTTGTTCTTTTAAAAATCTTTGATGTTTTTCAGAACTTGCCTCGTATCCACGACTTTTACTCTCATAATGCATAAGTTCTACATTAGATAAACATACATTATAATAACCACTATCAAGTAATTTTAAATTCAAGTCAACATCATTAAGAGCTACTTTTAAATTTTCATCAAATCCACTAACTTTTTCAAATTTTTCTTTTTTAATCATTAAACAGGCAGCTGTTACAGCACTATAATTATATGGCATAACCAATCTACCAAAAAGACCATTATCTTCTCTACTAGCAGTCACATAAATATGACCAGCAACTCCACCATATCCAAGAACAACACCCGCGTGCTGAACTAACTTATCAGGATACAATAATTTTACTCCAACACATCCAGCATGTTCTAGCCTAGCATAACCTAACATATATTCCAAAAAATCTGGTGTAATAACTTCTGTATCATTATTCAAAAATAAAATATAATCACCACGTGCTTCCTTTACTCCTTGATTATTTATATAAGAATAATTAAACTCACATTCTAATCTAATTGAGCGAAAATTATCATATTTTTCTTCATACTCTTTAATCATAGCAAATGTCTCATCTTGAGAACTATTATTATCTATTAATATAATTTCAAAATTCCTATATGTACTCTTATTATAAATACTATCAATACATCTTCTCGTAACATCAGCAGCATCTTTAATAGGAATTATTATACTAATAAGCTCATTACTATTACCATACTTAACTAAATAAGTACTAACACGTGGATTAGGCATAACCTCTCCCTTTAAACCTCTTCTTTTTAAAGCATCTTTAAGAGCATTAGCCCCTGCAGTATAAGCATAACTTTTGTTATCTAATCCACCGGCTGTACTAGTAGTAGTCTGTCGCCAATGATATAAAACTTTCTCTATATGATAAATTTTCTTTGTCTTTTCTGTAAAGCGCAAAAATAAATCATAATCCTGTGCCCCATCATATTTCTTTCTAAATCCTCCAAGTTCCTCTACAATACTTTTTCTTAAGCAACATAAATGACAAATATAATTAACTCCCATCAAAGTATCTGGCGAATAATCTGGTTTAAAATGAGGTTCCATATATCTACCACGAAAATCAATCTTATCTTCATCAGTATAAATCATATCAATATCTTTATCTTTATTTAATACCTCTACTATATAATAAAGAGCTTCTTTCTCGACTACATCATCATTATCAACAAGAACTATAAACTCACCACGAGAAATTTTAATAGCCGAATTACTAGCCTCACTAATCATACCATTTTTCTTTCTATAAACAACATGAATTTTATCACTTTTTTTCTTGTATTCTTCTATTGTTTCTCTAGTTTCAGGATTTGGCGAATTATCATCAGCGATACATATCTCAAAATTTTGATAAGTCTGTTCTAATAAACTATCCAAACATTTACTCAAAAGATCACGACTAACATTATATGTTGGTACAATAAAGCTAATTAATGGTTTATATTTAAAATTTTTCCTATTCTCTACTTCTAAAGAATTATTTTCAAACCATTTTAAATATTCCTTTTGATTTATAAATAAATTAGCAGAACTTCCTCCTCTTTTCAAAACTACAAAAAATGAACGTATATATTTAACAAGTACCCTAGGAGGTATCAAAAAATGATGTCTATACCAAGCAAAATATATACTCTTTTTTATTAAATACTTTATTTTTCCAAACTTATTTCCAATCCTACTTTGTTTTTTTTCCATAATACACCTACTTAAATATCTCCTTATACTTATTAACTATTATATCCCATGTAAAATTATTTTCTATTATATCATGAGCTTTTTTCCCTAACTTTTCTTTTTCTCGATCTAATTTCTTAGTATTATTTAAAATTTTAGTTAAGCTACCACTTTCTTTAAAATATAGAGCACTATCACAAGCTATATCTCGATTAAAACAAACATCGTATAATACATTTATATCTGTTATTGAAAGTGACTCTAAAAGACTAGGATTTGTTCCTCCAACAGAATGACCATGAATATATAAATAAGCATTCTTTCTAATACAAGTTAATTTTACTTTATCATAAACACCATCTATAAATATTATTCTCTCATCACTATCACATCCAGTTATTCTAACAAGTTCCTTATAATAATCACTACTAGATAAATTAGATATAATTACCAACTTTTTATCTATTTTACTCTTCATAAATTCTTTTATAACTAACTCATAATTATTCTCAGGTACACACCTTCCAACCATAAGGCAATAATTATTACTCAAAATATTATACTCATCTAAGATTCTTTTCTCATCTACATTATCCAACTTAATTTTATTAGCCCCATATGCTATATAAGTGGTTCTTACCTTAGGATATTTTTTATTCATATATCTCTCAATTCCAAGGCCATCACAAACCACTAAATCAGCATGCCTCACCATCGACCACTCAGACATCAAAAAACAACACTTTACAAATTTATTCCATTTATCACGAAGATGTTCTAAACCATCAGGATTTAAATATACTCTTATATTATACTTTTTTCTCAAATTCTTCTTAAAAGCCAAAAGTGGTCCTAACTTAAGACCCAATATATATATATAAGCATCATGAATTTTATTTTTCTTTATATATTCTAACGCATTAAAATAAGCTTTAATAGTATAAAAAAACATCATAGCACTACCTTTAGTATTAACATAAAAAGAATATATATATAAATTTTTTCTCTTTTTAATAAGTTTTTTGTCGTTATTTTTATCACTAGCAAGTTCACTAACATAAATATTAGTATTACTATCATTATAATTATCAACTAAATTATCCACAAAAGTCTCCCAACCACCATAATTATAATGATAACCACGAGCTCCTATTATAAATATATTTTTCTTCATATCATATCCCATCTTTCATGTTAATTATATCAAAAAAACCTAAAAGTAGCAATTTATTAGAAAAAAAAGAATAAACTTTTCTTAAACTTAGTCTATCTTTTTAATACTTTCTTTATAATTTTTAATTTTTGGGTTTCATATACATCACCAATATTATATTTAGCAAGTAATTCTTCTAATTGTATCTTACCATCTATTACATCTTGAATAGTATAAATCATTTGTCTTTTTTTACTATTACGAATAAAACTTAAATACTTATCAAATAAAAACATAGCTTTAAATGTTGAAGTAATATAACTTGAAGCATTTACTAAACGATCATATGTTAAAATATATTCCTCATCACTTGCAAAAATATTATAAGTAAGTATATCACTTAGAGCACACTCCAAGTCTTTACATCGCATAGCAATTTGCCCTCTTAATAAATTCCTCGTATTATCCAAATCAAGTGCCACTAACATCTCTAAAAAGATTGATAATACTTCCTTATTTCTAAAATCATCAGTATAACCATACATACTATCAAGTTGTGTATGCATAATCTCATGAGCATAAGCAGTAATAGATAATAAATCTAAATCACACCCTAAACTAATACTTACAAATAGATTATTATCCATATTTTCTAGCTTTTCATATTTTCTAACTTCATCTTCTAAAAGAAAAGATGTCAAACTCCCCTTCTCACTACCAGCATCTACATAAGAGATAAAAATTTCAAAAGGACTAATAGCTTCAGAAATAGAATTAATAAACTTAGAATCAAACTTCTTATCATCCATAAATTTCTTATAATCTTTAATAGCTCTAACATTTTTCAACGAAAAATACTTATCTATTCGTGATATAGTCTCCACCTTTAGTCTATCTGTATTTATTTTTTCAAAAGTATAACTACTATTTAAATTCTTTTCTAAATAATGTAATACTTTATAATCATCTAATTTAATATCTAAATCATCAAATCCCTTTATATATCCATATTTCTTCATAATAGAAGAAAATTCTTCATAATTCTTATTCATAAAATTATCTTACCTAACCCATTTTCTTACTATTTTTAGTCTTTTTCCAGGAGTTTTCCCTATTTTATTTTGTCCTAATAACTCTTCTATAGTAATTTTTCCATCTAATACCTCTTGAATGCCATAAATAATTTTTCTTTTTTCATTACAAAAAGCATTTAAATAATTATCGAAAAGCTCCAAAGCTACTAACATTGAATTAACATAAGTAGATATTTCTATCAAAAATATATATTTTTCATCATTAACATTTGCCAAATTTTCTACATTCATTAAAGTATTTAAATCATTTTTCAAAAAATTCATATTATCAATTATACTCATAGTACCTAAAGAAATATTTCCAATATTTAAAGTTTTATATTTTTCATCATTACTAATTGTATAACTAACTAAAAACTCAATAAATCTAGATAATATTTCTTTATTGTAATAATTATTAGTATAAACTCTCTTATCTTCCAACTGTGTATGTATAAGCTCATGAGCATAAGATGTTATACTAAAAGGTGTCAACTCACTATCTAATAGAATTGCAATCATTCCAACATTAGCAATTTTAAAATTTATATTTTTTTCTAACTTTGGACACGCTGTAACTAAATACCCAAAATTTCTATCTTTATTCAAATAATTTATTGGAATAGAATAAGGTTCTACTTCTTTCAAGCAATTATTCCAAGCCTTATTGATTTGGAAGCCAAATATTTTCCGTTTAGAAGAAAAAGAATAATCAGCTATCAATTTTTTTACATTATGAAGTTTAAAATAATTATTTAAACATTCTTTCGTTACCTCTTTTAAAGTATTTTCTGAAATAGATTTTAATTTAAAATTAATATCTAAAGTATATTTATTCAAATAATTTAATATATTAATATTCTCTTTTGATAAGCTTAACACTTCATTTCCCTTTGTATATCCCAAAGCTTTTTGATATTTTATAAATTCTAAGAATTCCTGTCCCAAAATTATTTAGTCCATTTCTTTACTATTGCTAATCTTTTTCCAGGCGTTTTCCCTATTTTATTTTGTTCTAATAGCTCTTCTATAGTAATCTTTCCATCTAACACATCTTGAATACCATAAATAATTTTTCTTTTATAAGAGCAAGAAGCATTTATATAATTATCAAAAAGTTCCATAGCTTTACTTATAGAGTTAACATAAGAAGAATAACGTACATTATCTACTTCTTCTTTTCTTTTATTATTTTTTTTAAAATAATCATTAATACTTATCAAATAACTTAAAAAATCATTCAAACGTAACATTTTTAATTTATCTATTATTTTAGCATCTAAATAATTTGCTATTAACAACTCTACAAAAATAGGAATTATTTCAATATTTTGATAATCGTTAGTATAAAGTCTTCTATCTTCTAACTGCGTATGCATTATTTCATGAGTGTAAATTGGAACTGTCAATAAATTTAGATCTTCACCTAATGCAATTGACTTTATAGATAAATTTTCAAATTTAATATTAGGGTTATAATAGTAAGCATATTCTATGGGAATACTAGCAATCATAGCACTAACCTCAAAAGATTTTCCTTCTTCAAATTTTATTGGAATACTATATGGATTTATACTTTCTAAATTTTTATTCCATTCTAAAAGTATTCTATTTTCATTTACTTTTTCCATATCAAAAGGTAATTCTTTCTTTTCTCTCATTACATCATGAATATTAAAATATCTACTAACACAGTATTTAGTAATATCAATTAATTCATCTAAATATAACTCATCTAAAATAAGCTTTCTATCAAAATCAACTGTTCCTAAATACTTTAATATTATTTTATCCTCTAAACCTAATTTTTTACAACATACATTTTTAGTATATCCCAACATATGTTGCTTTTGAATAAATTCTTTACTTTCTAAATCATCATATAAGCTTTTATTTCTCATGTATATCCCCCCAAACCTGGGATTATTATATCAAATTTCTTTCATTATATCAATGATTACTATATTCTCATAAATAAATAACCATAATTAACAATAGCTAAACTACTAAAAACTATTATAAAAACTATATAACTTTTTTTCTTTAAACTAATACTATTAAATAACTGAATAATAATAAACAATAACGAAAAATACATAAATATCATTGTTCTACTACCAGATACAAACACAGTAGGAGAAAAGCCCATTATCACTCTACTAGCACATCCCATTAAGATTATAATTATAGGCAATATACTATTTTCTTTTAATAATTTAACTAATATATATATAACAGTTACTATAAATAGTACACTTATTACTAAAGCAAAAATATGTCTAGTATCAAACAAAAAGGCATGCTTAACATCACTAGCATAATTAAATAAAAGAAGTCTCTTTTTATAAATAACAGTATTTATTTTTAAACACCCAATAATTAATATTATAAGAAATAAACTACTTCCTATAATTTTTACAAAAAGATTTTCTTTCTTTCTAATGATAAATACAAACAAACTACTAATAAATGCTAATAAGACTAATAAATTAGATAGTAATATTGACATAGTAGATACTATTCCCATATATATCTTATCTAAAAAATCAGCATATTTATAAACAGGATTATGAGTAGTAGTTTCTACTTCCTTTCTAATTACGTTCCCTGGACAACCTGCAATAAATATTAAACTAGCTAGTGCTATTAAAATAGTCATAACTACATATTTAGTATTTCTTTTCGTTTTTATACAATACATTAAATAAATCAAAGATACTCCAAATACTATACATACAGCTTGTTCTTGATTACAAGCATATAAAAGAGCTAAAACATAAAATATTAATAATCTTTTATCTATCTTTTCATCATAATAAATATTCCTAAAAGGAATAAAACCAAAAAGCATAAAGGTAAGTGGCCATAAATAATTAAGAGTAGTAGCACAAAAACCAGCCCCTGTCATATCAAAAAAAGGGTACATAAAAAATATTAAACAAGTAAAAAGTAAATTATTCCAAGTCATCTTTTTATAAAATAATTTATTAATAGAATAAACTAATAACACTATCACTAACGAATCTAAAACTCGCCACAAATAAATATTTCTACTAACAATAACAAGTAAACTCTCAATAATAACTCTACTAGACCAATTATTATACCTTTCTATAACAAAATCTATTATATTTTTATTATCTAATATACTATTAAAATAATTAACATCATCATTAGAAAAATTATAAAACATATGCATAATTAATATTATAACAAAAAATAATAACATTATCACATACTTATTCTTTAATATATTTTTTATTTTCTTCATAATCATACTCCATTTTATCTCATTAATTTGTAGATGGCACATATGGTTTATCTTCTGTACCATTGCCTGTATATTTAAGTCCGGATTTTAGAGTCAGTATTGGACGGAGAGCATTGTTAAGGCTGCTGCCGGATTCGAAACTCGAACTCCAATAGTTATACAGGCGGCTGTAGCCAACGGCACCCGACAAGCGCACAGACCGTCCCCACCAGAGATAGTAATCAGAGGAAGAATAGTCATAACAACGAGATGCCATCCAGTAATTATAATTTTCGCCATCTGGTTGACTTGCTACTGCTGTACCTAACACACTTTTGACTAAATCATAATCTTTAGTATATAACTTATCTCCTCCACCTTGGCTTTCAATCGGATTACAACTTTCTCCTGTATCACATTCCCAAGGAGCAGGATTAGTAAATTTCGAAGTATCTGTTATATATTCAGTCTGACCATTATATCCAAATGCTCTAGAACCTTTTGTGTATGTACTATTTTCATATTGTTTTGCTAATTCATTTAAATATCCAACTAAATTAAGATACCCAGTTTGTCCTTCAAATTCTATTTCTGTTGATGATATATGTTCACTTACTACATCTACTGTTCCATCATTATTTATCGATATTACACGCCATAAATTTAATTCCTGGGGATTAATAGTTCGAGTACTATAACTTCCAGTTTTTGATGTATCAGTAGTATAAGATGACTTAGTAGGTGTCATCTTTACATAAGATCCCAAAGAAATTGATTGACTATTATCAGTTTTAAACGTTACTGTTCCCTTAAACTCGCCCTTATCAATATCCTCTTGTGGACCATTAATCTCTCTAATATAAACCGCTATATACCAAACTTTTACTTCTTTAGATTCCATAGTAAGACCACTTACCAAAGTAGACTCATTCATTCCATTTACAACACTTCCATCTTTAATAGTAGTAGTATCTGTTAATTCTCGCCAGCCAAGATTATTATATTTACTATTACTATCCTTAGCCTCTAATTTTATAGTTCCTTTCAAACTCTGTAATCTACTTCCCGTATTAGTTAATGTAATTTTATATACTTGACAAGACAAATTCCCGTATTTATCTACACAAGCCCCATTAGAGCTACCAATTCCATTAATAGCATTATTTAAAGAACTATCTTTTAAAGGAACCATTCCTTCATTAGTACCAACTACTCTCTCTACATCTAAAGTAGCATTAACTGCAATTACATTTCCTTTAATAACCGATCTATTACTATAAGAATAAGCTAAAAAAGAATAGGTTGTCCTAGTAATTATCACTAGCAATACTATAATAGCAATTATAATATATTTATTTAAAAATCTAATTTTTTTTAACTTTTCACTCATTACTATCATCACTTTCTATGGCATAAACGTTGAAGTAACACCTTTACCATTTTGATCTTCAAATTTAACTGTACCTGTAAATGTTCCTGTATCTGTCTGAACACTTGTAGTTTCATTAACCCAAACAACTAAATAATAAGTAACACTACTTCCATTATTTAATAAATATTCTGGTTCAAAATCTTTAAAACTACTAGTTGCAGTATTAAAAGTACTCCCTAAATCAGCTTGTGTATAAGTAGTAGAACTATTATAATTATCTAATCTAATCCAGCTCAAATTAGGACTATCAGGATTATCAAAAGAAACACTTCCTCTAACTCTCGTATTAACTCCATCACCCATATTAGATAAAACAATTTTATATACTTGACACGTAGAATACTCCCCACCACTATACTTACAACTATTATTCAAATTACTAGCCAAATTATTAAAATTACTAACTAATATATCATCAACAGCAGTTGCATCACTAACAGGTAAGATTTTTGTAACACTAAGACTTAAATCAACACTACCAGCATCTCCATTAATAGTTGTATTATTACTCAAATTATAAGCAAAATAAGCAAACGTAAACCCAACAGTAAATAAAAATATAACTACAATTACCCCTATTAATAAAGTAGATTTTTTTATATTCTTCTTAATCATTAATACATTTCCTCCTAGTTTACTATCACAATTTTAATGATATAAAAAAAACAAGCAAAAAGCAAGTCTTTTTACTTATTGTTAATCAAATTAAATTATCTCTAACTACAGGTTCAACACCCTCTAATGTATAAATATCTACTTTAATATTTTTTGTAAATTTGATAAAACATAAACCATCTATAACAATATCCTTATCTCCATCTAATTCATAAGTATGTTTCTTTAAATCCTTCATATTATCTTTATTATAAGAATTAAAACGAATGTTAAGTGAAACAGCCCCATATATAACCATACTATTTTTTATATCTGTCTCATAATCTATTCTAACATAATCATCTATAACAATACTTCCCTTTCCTACTATCTGACAAGTTCTAGGTTTTATCTCTTTCTTTGGCGTTATCTTTTTAATACTTTTCTTATCTATATAATTAATTATATTATTACTATCTATTAAACCAGGAGTATCTATTATCTTTAATTTACCTATCTTTATTTCTATCTTATCTAATGTTGTAGATGGATACATACTAACAGTAACCCAACTATTATTATCACTATAATTACTTATAAGTCTATTTATTAAAGTAGATTTACCACTATTAGTATTTCCTACTATATATATATCATTATCACTATATCTTTCTAAATAATTATATAAAGTATCTATATTATAATTCTTATTGCTACTTACTATTATAACATCTTGTAAATTACATCTTCCTTTTATATATTCTATTATTTTATAGTCCTTCACTGACTTTGGTAATATATCTTTCTTTGTTACCACTAAAAGAGCATTTTTAAATTTATCTACAATATCTAAATTAAGTGATAAGATATCTGTAACACATACAACTAGTGCTGATGGATCAATATTATCTAAGATCTTTTGATAATCTTTATTATCTAACTCAACACTTCTATATTCTCCATAATGTGATAACCTAAAACATCTCATACATAACTCTTGTTCATTTGCCTCTACATACCCTAGTTTATTCTTATCAGTATTTTGAAGAATTACTCCACATCCCTTACATCTAATCATAATAATCTCCTTTAGTAAATTTTCCTCGCTTAGAATAATAGTTAAGTGTCTTTTTCTCAAGTTTTCTCATAAATCTCGTAAACTTTAATTCCGTATCATTAAGAGGCTCTACCAAGCAAGTCTTAATCCCCACTTTATTGCCACCAAATACATCAGTAAAAATTTGATCCCCAACAATACAAACCTCACTTTTCTTTAAATTATACTTTTTTAATATTTTATAAAAGCTAAAACTTAAAGGCTTTAAAGAAAAAGAATTATAACTAACACCAAGATACTTAAATTTACGAAGTCTCTTATCAGGAGAATTAGAAAAAATAATTACTCTAAATCCCATTTTTTCTAACTTTTTAAATAACTTTTCTAACTCCTCGCTAGCAACACTATCTTTATAAGGTACACAAGTATTATCTAAATCAAATAAAATACAATTGATACCTTCTTTTTTTAATTTTTTATAATTTATATCATAAATACTCTTCTGATACATATCTGGATAAAATTTTTGCAAAAAATACCACCTCCTATTTTACTATTATATCACCATACACCATTCCATCTTCATTAACACTAGTAATTTTAACTTTTGTTATACAATTATTACTAATATTACTATCTACATTAACTGGTATAAAATTAGAAGTATGTACTATAACACTACCATTTTTTAAATGTTCACTAACACCTTCTAATTCATGTCCTATAAACTTTTTATAATATTCTCTCTCCCAATTATTAGAGCGTTCCAAAACTCTTCTTACTCTCTCTTTCTTTATTTTTCCATCTATCTGTTCCTTCATCATACTAGCTTTCGTATTATTTCTCTTTGAATATGGAAAAACATGAATCTTCGTAAATTGTATTTTTTCTAAAGTTTTTAGAGTCTCCTCAAAATCTTTCTCACTCTCACCAGGAAATCCTACTATTAAATCCGTTGTAATAGACATATCACTACGAATTTGTTTAATTTCTTCTATTCTCTTACAAAAATAATCAACATCATAGCACCTATTCATAAGCTTTAAAATTCTAGAACAGCCACTTTGAATTGGAATATGCAAATGACTTGCTAGTATATTAGATGTTTTAAACAGCTCTATTATACCATCTGTTACTTCATTTATTTCAATAGAAGAAAGCCTAATTCTATATAATCCTCTAATTCTAATTAATCTTCTAAGTAAATCTTCTAAATTAGTATTCTTAAGATCTAGTCCATACTTACCAGTATGAATTCCTGTTAAAACAATCTCCTTATAGCCATTATGAACAAGTCCCTTAACTTCTTCTACAACATCATCAGGATTCTTACTTCTAATTTTTCCTCTTGTATAGGGAATAATACAATAACTACAAAAAGCATTACAACCATCTTGTATCTTAACAAAAGCTCTTGTATGATTATCAAACTTCGTAATCTCCATATCTTCAAACCCAGTATCACTTCTTAAATCATATATATTTTTAATAGGCATTTTCTTATCTAATACCTGATTAATAAGTTCAACAATTCTACTTTTATCTTTATTTCCTATAACTATATCACAAGATACACTATCAGGATTAACTTGTGTATAACATCCCATTGCTACTACTATAGCATTATGCTTTTTAGCCCTATTTATAATCTTTCTACTTTTTCTATCAGCTTCATTAGTAACACTACAAGTATTAATTATATAAACATCAGCATCATCACTATCAAAAGAAACTATTTGATAGCCACTTTTCTTAAGCAAATTCTCAACATACTCACTTTCATATATATTAACTTTACATCCTAAAGAATAAATAGCTGCTTTCAAAATACCACCCACTTAACTTAGTTTAGTTTATCATATAAAAATTTAATTTTCAAGAAAAAAAGATGCAAGATAACGAGTAAGTAAATCCTAATCTAGCTTATCTGCTTCCCCTTTTCACATCAAATCCAAACTGACTCTTAAATTCCTTAGCCATTTTCTTACTTATTTCCAAATCTTCATCACTCAAATTATACATTTTAATTTTCATATCACGAAGCTCACTTTCTTCTGTTAACCCAACATCTAAAAACAAATAATTCTTAATAGTAGTAAAATACTTATCAAAAACATTCCACAAAATATTATAATCTCTATCAGACAAATCAAAATATTCAACTAAACCATAAAATTGTATAGTTATATCTCTTTGTATTTCACTTTCAGATTTTTCAATATCAATAGTATTTACTAACTTATTATAAAGTTCCTCTAACCACTTATCGCTTTTCTTTAAAACATTAATCTTAAATATATTATGCCTAATAGCAGTCTCAAAACTAATATCATAATTATTCATATCATCTAAAATAGCTTCTCCACCCAAACCTAAATATAAAAACAAATATTTAGCTGGATAACCATTCCATGTATAAACATGATTATTTACCTGACTTGTTCCCTGTTTTTTGTAAGAATTTATACCAGTAATCATAGCCTCTTCTCTACTATAACCATATTCCATCAACTTTCTTATTTTTCTGTATACAACATCATAATTATAACCAACTCTAGCACAATAATTTCTAAGAGACTCATCTCCTATTTTCATGATCTCATTAGATTGTTGTTGCCTTTTTCTTCTCAAATTAGAATATCTTCCTCGCCTTTCTTCATTAACATCAAAATAAGATTTTATATTACTAGTATCAACTTTATCTTTTTTTGAAGCCTTTCTTTCTTTTTTTACAATACCAGTACTAATAGTTCTATCTATTTCCCTTTTTGTTTTAGTTATTTTTCCTGTATCTTTATCATAACAAATATCATATCCTGTTAAAAGACCATGTTTATTAATCCAATAATTATACTGATCTGAAGTTATTTTACCAGATCTATTACCTAGAAAAATAGCTTTTAAAGACTTAATCCTAATACCAAGTTTTATAACTTCACCACTACTTATTTTAACCTCTGTACTAGCAGAAACATCATTTACATTCTTACCTTCATTATCTTTAAGCCATATTTCTAAAGCTTCTCTATACTTCTCTTCTTTACTTTTTCTTGCTTTATCATCTTTATTATCAACACTTAAACCACAATCAACTACCCAATACTTATATTGTTCCTCGTTAAGTTTTCCTTTAGCATTCCCTTTTAAACTCTCTCTCATATTGTGAATTCTAGCACCTATTTTAACTTCTTCTCCATCTACTATAACTTCTTCTTTTTTAAGAATATCATTTATATTTTTTTGTGGATTAGCCAGACTCCAAATAACAAAAGCTTTTCTATATTTTAATTCTCTATCATAATTCATTATTAATTCCCCCAATACTAATTTTCTATATTATTAAGTACTTCCAATAATCTTACACTAACGTCATGTGGAAGTATCAAATCAATCTCTTCTATATTAGCTTTCTTTATTGCACTCACACTTCTATACTTCTTTAACAATTTATTCTTTCTAACTTCACCAATTCCCTCGATATTATCTAAAACACTAGAAATTAAACCTTTACTTCTAATTTGTCTATGATAATTTATTGTAAAATTATGTACTTCATCTTGCATTTTAGTTAGTAAGAAAAACAAATTACTTCTCTTATCTACTTCTAATACTCTTATAGGATCAAGTCCTACTAAAGTATTAGTATTATGTTTATCATCCTTTTTAAGACCTGCTGTTGGAATATTTAAATTAAGATCTCTAAGTACACTTCTAGCAACATTAAGCTGTCCCTCTCCTCCATCTACAATAATAAGATCAGGAGGTGGTAAACTATCTTTTAATACTCTAAAATATCTTCTATAAATAACCTCTCTCATAGTACCATAATCATCATTTACATCATTAGTTATCTTAAACTTTCTATATTCATTCTTACAAGGTTTACCATCAATAAAAACAACCATTCCCGAAACATTAAAAGTTCCAAATAAATTAGAGTTATCAAATAATTCAATTCTTCTAACACTACTAATTTCTAAAATATTAGCAAGTTCTTCTAATGATTTAGAAGTTCTCTCATCATCCTTTAATATAAGCGTCATCTGTTCATTATAATAATTTCTAGCATTTTCACTAGCAAGATCTAACAAATTCTTTTTCTTTCCCCGTTTAGGAACAAAAAAATTAATATCAAACGCACTATTTAAAACATCAACAGAAACAATATCTGGTACAATAACCTCTCTTGGCTTTATTTTATGTTTATCATAAAATTTAGAAATATATGTCATAAGTTCTTCATAAACTTCATCAATCATTGGAAATATATTAGTATTATGATCAAGTAATTTTCCCCCTCTAATAAAAAGCATTGCAACAACCATATAGCCATCTTTAAAGTAATATCCTATAACATCTCTATTAATATTATCATCAAGTTCAACCTTTTGCTTTTCCAAAGTTATAGATACATATTCTAATAAATCTTTATATTCCATAGCTCTCTCAAACTGTAACTTTTCACTAGCATTATGCATCAAAGTCTCTAATCTTTTAGTAACAACACTACTATTTCCATTAAAGAAAGATATTATCTCACTACGCATATTCTCTATAACATCATCTGCTACCTTATATTCACAATATCCTAAACATTCTTTTATATGATAATATAAACAAACTTTCTTTTCATAGTTTTTACATTTTCTTAAAGGATATATTCTATTTAACATATCAACAACCCTCTTAGCAGCAGTAACGTTTGGATAAGGACCAAATAATTTATTATTACCACCCTTTTTTATCCGAGGATTTCTAACTATCTTAAGCCTAAAAGCTTTTTCATTAGTAATTTCTATATAAGGATAACTTTTATCATCCCTAAGAAGAATATTATACTTAGGATCATGCTTCTTTATTAAATTAATTTCTAAAAGCAAAGACTCTAACTCTGATGAGGTTATTACATAATCAAAATCTACTATATCCCTAACTAACATAGCTGTCTTACCAGTATGTGATGCTTTAAAATAAGATGATAATCTATTCTTTAAGTTTTTAGATTTTCCTACATAAATTATTATCCCATTCTTATCTTTCATTAAATAACAACCAGGTTTATGAGGAACTAAAGCTAATTTTTTATCTATCATTTATGTATTCTTCCAAACTTCATACCAAGATTTTAATTTACTAACCCCAACACCAGATATATCTTTAATAAACGACCAAGTAAGTGAAAAACTTTGTTTCATTTCACTAAAACCATTTCTCGCTTCCTCACAAGTTGCTTCGTTATTATTACAAACAGAAGTTGTTATATCCAAATACTTTTCAACCACTCTAGATTTAACATTTTGATATTTATCAGATAGTGTTTGCTTATAATCTGGAAAATAGCTATCAACTTTTTTATCAATAGATAAAGCTAACTTTAATACTTTAAGCTTAGCTGACGTACTAAGTTCATTAAAAGTCTTCCCCTTAATACTACCACCATAGAAAAGAAAATCAACAACATTAACAAAGCCTGTTTTTAATGTATCTTTAGCCGACTGACTATCATTAGCACTATTATTAAGATTACTAAAATAGCTAACTACATCATCTTCACTACCACTATCATTTGTACTACTAACACTAGAATTATCTTTCTTAACAGCAACATCATTATTATTATTCTGATTAACCTCCTGATTTTTATTATCATCAACTTCTTCTACTGTAAACTCAACTTGCTTACTAATAACAGAAGATTTAACTACTTTTGATTCTATTGGATCTTTCTTATAATTAACATTCTTAATTTCTACTAAAACCTTATCTCCAACTTCATAATCATCATTACCTATTTTATATTCTCCTCCATTAGAAGATGCTAATATAGCATAATCACTTCCAACATACTTAATATTTCCTTCTACACTAATAACTTTATTTGCTTCCTTATAATTAAATGATAAATAAGCAACAATCATAGATAATGCTATAGCAACACTACAGACTATTAATACTATTTTATAATCAAGTTTTCCATTCTTAATCATAATATTCCTCCCCTTTAATAGTTAGATTTATTATATCAGATTTAACTACTAATTAAAAGAGTAATTCTTAAATTTCCTAAAGAATTACTCTGTTATAACATTATTTTTTCTTAAAAACTCTTCTATATTAACACTATTGTTTGTATCAACATAACTATTAACTTTACCATTACTTACTATCAATATAGCAGGTAACTTCAACTTATTCTTAGTATCTTTTCTTAATTTATCATAAAATGCTGGGGTATCACCTAATCCATATTGAATATAATAATAGAAAAAGTTATATTTAATAGAATAATCAAAAATCTTTTCTCTCATTCTTATACCATCCCATGTTCCATCATACATAAATACTATTTGTTTATTACTTGAATTATATGCCTCTGTAAATTCCTCTGCTGTATTAATTATTTTTTCATTATCATTTATTTTAATAAATTTATATCTAGCTAAATATTCTTTTAAAGAAACATCATCTGCAACCTCATTTAATAAAGCATTGGAATAACCATTCTTTATAAATATTACACTTGGTAGACTAACATCTTCTTTTTTTATATTTAACTTTTTTAATAAATTATTATAGTCTGATTCCCCCTCTTTTTTAATATCAAAAGTTATAAATTTAATATTATATAAATTTTCATATAAGCTTATTATTTTATTAGTATTTTCACACAAATAACACTGATATTCATCACTAGAAGATAAATAAACTAAAAATTTCTTCTTATTATTCATTTTTTCAACTATCTCTTCACTTAAAGATGTTTTACCAAATTTATTAGTTTTTTTACTATTTAAAATAATTAAAGCAACTACAAGTAATACTATTATAATAGCAATTATTATCGCTATCTTTTTTGTTATCTTTTTTTTCATTAGAAACCTCCTAATTATTTTAAGAATATCTTTTAACATCAATATGTAATCTATAATGAATAGGATAATTTACATTAGATATAGTATATGTATTAAATGTTGTACAATGAGAAGAAGAATAATTTTGATAGGTTCTCAATACACCATTAGTCTTATTTTCGGTAGTACTAGTAGACGTACTTGCCATAATCAAACGTCTATTTGCTCCATCAGAGTATGATGTGCTAGTTATTACATTTTCAAAAGTTACAGCAGTCTTTGATTTTGCTGTATATCTCCAAGCTAATTTGTTACTATAACTACTATCACCACCACAGGGATAAAATCTAACTCTCCAATTAGTATTACTATAACTACCGGAACCACTTCCACCATCTTCTTTGTGCAGTACAAATGATTTTGTTGATTTAGGTTCTGCACTAAAAATATTATATGCTCTACTAAATCTATTATTGGCTGAACCGGTAACAACACTAGGTGTAGACTTGCCTTTGTTTAAAGTATAATTAGCTGACGTATTTGTAACCCCTCTAGTACCAGCTGGTATTGTAGATGTAGCAACAGTCTTTGCCTCCTTAGTACGATTCCCATCATAACTAGTAAAAATACCACTAGTAGATTGATAACTTCCACTATAAATAGGATATACATTAGAAATTTCATATATTGTTCGAGCAGTAGAATCCCAAACATTACCACTGCCATACCAATATAAACCATTTATATTAGTTTTTCCTCCATTTGTATCTGCATAATAGCTACCATTAACAGTAAATAATAATCCTGCTTGCATTTCGTTATACAAAGTTTTATTTCCACTAATACCACCAGATGACAAATATTCATTTGTTAATTTGCTAGAAGCATCATTATAACTACCTGTAGCAGAAGATTGCTCATTTAAAACAAGTTGACAAGACCATTCATTTTTCGTAACTACAGTCCAGTTTTTTCCTGAATAACTAATATTTGAGCCAATTGTAGTACTATCATTACATGCAAAATTACGTTTCCATTTTGCTGTTAATGTTTTTGCACCAGAATACGTTGTATTAGTAAAATTAGATGATATTTCACCAGTTGAATTTATCATTATAATGTCGCCATCATAATAACCCAAAAAATCATATCCAGTAGCCGTTGGTACAGTAATCTTATTTGAAGAAGAACTCATTTTATTCGAATAATTACTATCCAAATATACACCATCATGATACCTCATATAAATAGTATTTGTACCATCTGTATAATACCCAGCATTAAGTGGTGATGGTTTGTTTGTATCTAAAGTTATATTAAACGTATTATAACTAATTGTATACGCTTTTGTTGCATTATTCAAACTATAATTAGAACATTTTGCTTGTCCTCCGCTTACACTAGAACAACTTGCCGTTGAAGTGTAACTTCCTACATTTGTTTGTGTAGTCCTAGTAATATTAACACTTTCTCCATTAACCCCTGTTACTGGTGTTGTAACTGTTGGTGCCTGTGCTGATCCATTATAAGTAAATGATGTTGTTCCACCCCAAGTAACAGATATACTCTTTTTATCAATCTTACAAGATACACTCTTAGAACTAGTTGTATTATCAGACCATTGATAATTACCAGTTGGAGTTACAGTAACAGAATATGTTCCAGCATCTATACCAGTAGTAGTTCCACTTACTGTATATTCATTAGAGCTTGACATCAGTGTTTGACTTGTTCCTGTATACGTCTTAGAAGTACAACTAGGTACACCGATAGATTTCTTATTTATTGTAAAAGATTTAGTATTATTAGTTAAATTGTAATTAGAACATTTAGCACGTCCTCCGCTTACACTAGAACAACTTGCCGTTGAAGTATAACTCCCTACATTTGTTTGCGTAGTTCTAGTAATATTAACATTTTCTCCATTAACCCCTGTTACTGGTGTTGTAACTGTTGGTGCCTGTGCTGATCCATTATAAGTAAATGATGTTGTTCCACCCCAAGTAACAGATATACTCTTTTTATCAATCTTACAAGATACACTCTTAGAACTAGTTGTATTATCAGACCATTGATAATTACCAGTTGGAGTTACAGTAACAGAATATGTTCCAGCATCTATACCAGTAGTAGTTCCACTTACTGTATATTCATTAGAGCTTGACATCAGTGTTTGACTTGTTCCTGTATACGTCTTAGAAGTACAACTAGGTACACCGATAGATTTCTTATTTATTGTAAAAGATTTAGTATTATTAGTTAAATTGTAATTAGAACATTTAGCACGTCCTCCGCTTACACTAGAACAACTTGCCGTTGAAGTATAACTCCCTACATTTGTTTGCGTAGTTCTAGTAATATTAACATTTTCTCCATTAACCCCTGTTACTGGTGTTGTAACTGTTGGTGCCTGTGCTGATCCATTATAAGTAAATGATGTTGTTCCACCCCAAGTAACAGATATACTCTTTTTATCAATCTTACAAGATACACTCTTAGAACTAGTTGTATTATCAGACCACTGATAATTACCAGTTGGAGTTACAGTAACAGAATATGTTCCAGCATCTATACCAGTAGTAGTTCCGCTTACTGTATAACCTGTCCCATTAGAAAGTAACGTCTGTGAAACACCTGTATATGTTTTAGTACTACAACTAGGCACACTAACAGATTTTCTTGTTATCGTATATGCTTTTGTATTATTAGTTAAATTGTAATTAGAACATTTAGCACGTCCTCCGCTTACACTAGAACAACTTGCCGTTGAAGTATAACTCCCTACATTTGTTTGCGTAGTTCTAGTAATATTAACATTTTCTCCATTAACCCCTGTTACTGGTGTTGTAACTGTTGGTGCCTGTGCTGATCCATTATAAGTAAATGATGTTGTTCCACCCCAAGTAACAGATATACTCTTTTTATCAATCTTACAAGATACACTCTTAGAACTAGTTGTATTATCAGACCACTGATAATTACCAGTTGGAGTTACAGTAACAGAATATGTTCCAGCATCTATACCAGTTGTAGTTCCACTTACTGTATAACCTGTCCCATTAGAAAGTAACGTCTGTGAAACACCAGTATATGTTTTAGCACTACAACTAGGTACACTAACAGATTTTCTTGTTATCGTATATGCTTTTGTATTATTTGTTAAATTGTAATTAGAACATTTAGCGCGTCCTCCATTTACACTAGAACAACTTGCCGTTGAAGTATAACTTCCTACATTTGTTTGAGTAGTTCTAGTAATATTAATACTCTCACCATTAACCCCCGTTACTGGTGTTGTAACTGTTGGTGCCTGTGCTGAACCATTATAAGTAAATGATACTGTCTCTTCCCAAGTAACAGCTATACTTTTTTTATCAATCTTACAAGACACACTCTTTGATGTTGTTGTTCCATCAGACCATTTATAATTACCAGTTGGAGTTACAGTAACAGAATATGTTCCAGCATCTATACCAGTTGTAGTTCCACTTACTGTATAACCTGTACCATTAGAAAGTAATGTCTGTGAAACACCAGTATATGTTTTAGTACTACAAGTTGGCACCACTATACTCTTAGCCGTTATTGTAAAAGTTTTAGTAACAGTTCCTGTATAATTACCAGTACCAGTAATAGTTACCTTTCCAGTACCAACATTAATATTATTTGAATAACTTAATGTATAATTTGTATTTAAAATTAAAGTAGTACTACCATCAACAACAGATACAGTAGGTTGCTTATTATTTCCATCATATACAAATGTAGTAGGATTTATACTAACCATACTATCTGTAATACTCTTAGCTACTACTTTTCCCGTACCACTGATAACAACAGCATTACCATTACCAGAAGTATCATACACAGAGTTTTCTTTCAAACTAATAGTATAATTTCCTACATTAAGACCTTTAATAGTTAATATATACTCATGTTGCTTACTATTAACAGCACTAACATTAGATACATTCTGAACACTAGCAATAGTACCATTACTTATAGTAAAATTATCAGCACTAAGAGTATTACTTTTTAAACTATCATTATCAGTACAAGTAACCTTAACATTAACAGTAGATTGATATATAACATCATTTGGTGTATTAATAGTACAAACTGGCTTTGTAGAATCATGCCAAGTAGCATTTAATGTTACAGTAGAATTATTTGTTGGATTCAAATTTTTAAAATAACTATCTGTAACTTTTGTTGTTCCACTACTCCAATTATTAGTAACTGTGCTTGAAGTTTTACCATATAAAGCAGTTGAAGTGTTAATAGAACTAGCAGTCCATCCTGTAAAAGTATATCCATTCCTACTAGGATTACTTATATTAATTACTTTATCATATGTCCCACTCTTAGGAGCACTACTACCAGCTATACCACTATTTAAATTATAATTAATATTATAAATATTAGTACTACTATTAAGAGTTAAAACTCCCGTACCAGCACCTAACTTCACTTTAATTGTATTTTTACTACTATCAGAAAGTTCTGATAATTTATCATTCAAAGTATAACCAGAATATGTATATCCAGTCTTAGACGTTACATTATTAACAGTAAATTCTGTTCTATAAGGTTTTGATTGACTATAACTATTAACATTATTACTACTAGTACCATCACTAGCAGATACATTAAAATTACTTATACCATTACTAGCATTTACATTCATAGTATAATTATTAATATTCCATTTAGCATAAATCTTAGAATCTTCTCTAAAATATGTATTAGTAAATTTATCTGTTATAAAGCCACTATTATTAATCAAATTATCTCCAGTTCCATTAACTTTACTATAATATCCTCCAAATGTATAACCAACTTTTAACGGAACAGATATATTATTAGAAGTTGCTGTCATTAAATTATTAGTAGCATTACTATCTTTATATATACCAACACCATATTTTTCATATATAGTAGCAGTTCCCCCATTATTATTATCTGCCTCTTGATTATCTAAACTAATATTAAATAATTTTACTTCTTCATCACATAATACTAAATTAGATACTATACTACTATTCATCATAGTACTACTATTTTCTTGATTACCATCTATATATATAACAAATCTATATTCTAAATATTTAGTATCAGGAGTAATATATATACCATTATTTAATATATTTTCTCCTACTTTTAAATTACTAAAATTTCCTTCAGCAACTTTATTATAAACACTATTTTCTTTTTTTGATAATACCCATTTAAAAGTTGAATTTTTTAAAGAATCACTAATAGAAATTATATTTAATTTTGTTATCATCTTATAAGATGTACTTTTCGTATTAGTAACTGTATAATCTGTATATAAAAGACTACTATTATTATTTTCATAATAACTACTACTAGTATAATCCGTTACTGGTGATAAAGTAGTTGATGATAAAATATTATTTTTAGAATAAACAAATTTTAATCCGCCAGCATGAACACCTATATCTATATTAGTATTATTACTCTTCCATTTATAAAAAGCATACGTAATAGAAAATAAGCAGACTATAAACACTATTATCCCTATAATAGATCCTAAAGTTTTTCGCCTAAATTCATTCATTTTTAATATAACACCGCCTAACTTCTTACTGTATAGTTTACTAAAAAATACCAAAAAAAAAAAAAAAAAAAGCAAGCTTTTTAACATGTAGAGAACTATTTTTATTAGATGTGAAATGAAAAGTTAAATTCTGATATAGCAAATAAATTTTGAAATTTATATATTCTTAAATTCTTGTTTATTTTTTTAAAGCTCAAAAACCATCAATGAATTTACTCTTACAATCCACTTTAATATTTAAAATCATAATTTAACTTTTCAATTTACCATTTTTAATTAATTTATTACTATAAAAAAATAATCCATAAAAAAATGAGACAATAATCTCACTTTTCTAACGAATTACTCTGTTATAACATTATTTTTTCTTAAAAACTCTTCTATATTAACACTATTGTTTGTATCAACATAACTATTAACTTTACCATTACTTACTATCAATATAGCAGGTAACTTCAACTTATTCTTAGTATCTTTTCTTAATTTATCATAAAATGCTGGGGTATCACCTAATCCATATTGAATATAATAATAGAAAAAGTTATATTTAATAGAATAATCAAAAATCTTTTCTCTCATTCTTATACCATCCCATGTTCCATCATACATAAATACTATTTGTTTATTACTTGAATTATATGCCTCTGTAAATTCCTCTGCTGTATTAATTATTTTTTCATTATCATTTATTTTAATAAATTTATATCTAGCTAAATATTCTTTTAAAGAAACATCATCTGCAACCTCATTTAATAAAGCATTAGAATAACCATTCTTTATAAATATTACACTTGGTAAACTAACATCTTCTTTTTTTATATTTAACTTTTTTAATAAATTATTATAGTCTGATTCTCCCTCTGTTTTAATATCAAAATTTATAAATTTAATATTATATAAATTTTCATACAAACTTATTATTTTATTAGTATTTTCACACAAATAACACTGATATTCGTCACTAGAAGATAAATAAACTAAAAACTTCTTTTTATTATTCATTTTCTCAACTATCTCTTCACTTAAAGATGTTTTACCAAATTCATTACTTTCAGCATTGTTATAAATAAACAAAATAATCATAATTAATACTATTATTAAAGCAAATATTATATAAATATTTTTTTTGTTTTTCATCTATTACCTCCATATTAACTCCAATTATATTTTAACACTTATATGTAATCTATAATGAATAGGATAATTTACATTAGATAGAGTATATGTTTTAAATACCAAACAATTAGAAGTGTCATAATGATTATAAGTACGTCTTACACCCTCTGTAATGTTTTCAGTCGTACTAGTAGCAACTCCAGCCATATACAAATAAAGATTAACTCCATTATCATCATTAGCTTCTGTTATAATATTACCATATCTAACTTTAGTATTAGACAAAGCAGTAAATCTATGAGCTAGTACATTTCCATATTTATCGCTTCCACCACATGTTTTAAATCTAGTCCTCCAACTAGTATTAGTATAAGTTTCTGTAGAATTATCTGCATTTCTTTGCCATTTATTAAGTTTAAAAGAAGACGAACTTTTTGCAGTAGGCTTAAATCGACTCCAATATCTACTAAATCTATTATCTTTAGAACCAGTTACAACACTATCTTTCATAGCACCATTGGTAAGCGTATAATTTGCAGAAGTATTAGAAACAGTTACTGTTCTGTTTGCTTTTAATTTAGTCTCAGAAAGAGTTTGACCTTTTTTAGTCCTACCACTATCATAAGTTGTAGAACTTGTTGAAGAAGTATAACCACCAGAATAAATATTGTACGTAGAAGAAATACTATATTGTTTTCGTTCATCTGAATCCCAAACTTTTCCACTAGCATACCAATACAAACCACTTATTTTACCATACTTTGTGATATCAACATTTGTATCTGCATAATAATTTCCATTAACTTTATTTAATAATCCAGCCTTCATTTCATTATACAAGACTTTGTTACTACCATTTTCAGTTAAATAAGTACTTGTTAATTTAGAAGATGCATCATTATAACTCCCCGTAAAAGAAGTTTTGTTAACCCAAACTAATTCACATGTAGACGTATTTTTAGAAATTACAGTCCAAGTAGCATTAGCATACGAAATATTTTTTCCAACAGCATCACAAGTAAAATTACGCTTCCACTTTGCTGTTAAAGTCTTTGCACTAGCATACTTACTATTAGTAAAATTAGAAGTTATTTTTCCATTTGCATCTATCATTTGTGTGTCTCCATCATAGTAACCTAAAAAATTGTATCCTGTAGCA
>CAKPER010000017.1 GCA_934149245.1 uncultured Bacilli bacterium
AAAAGCAACATCAGTTGCCTTAATCTCTATCTTTACCAAATATTCTAAGTAAAGATATAAAAATATTAATAAAGTCTAGATATATATTTAATGCCCCTAATATTGCAGAATTCTCACTATCACCATACATATTATTACTTATTTTATTAAAATCATAAGCTACATACAATGTAAATACTACTATACTAATAGCACACAATACTATATCTAAAGTATCATTCATCAAAAATATATTCACTATCATCAACACTACTATTGATAAAAGTGCTATCAATAAATATATTCCAAACTTTCTTAAATCTATATGTAAAGCTTTACCAATATATGCAAATAATGTAAATACTAATGATGTTGCTAAGAATATCCATATAATACTAGACAATTGATAATGAAGAAATATTACTGAAAAAGTTAATCCCGACAGTACCGTATAACCAAAATACAAGAATATTGCTGCTGTTGTCGACATTTTATTAATTCTTAAAGATAACCATACTGCACAAACAAATTCTAATATTATTATAATCATTGATGTAGGTCCACTAAATACTAACCTAAGTAAAGTCTCACTAATACTTACAGCATATGCTGTTAAAAATGTTACTAATAATCCTAGTCCAAACCATTTAAATACTTTTGATTCAAAATTTTCTTTATTCATATTACCACCTTTTCTTTCTAATAGCTACAACTTAAACCGTAATATCCTTCTAATGATAACCAATCACCATTATTATACAATTTCTTTGCTAAATCTTTCCCAACATATCTCAAATGCCATGACTCATACTGATATCCAGTCTCTGATTCTTTTCCTTTAGGAAATCTTATAACGAATCCGTATAAATAAGCATTTTCGTTTATCCATTTGCCCTCTTGTGTATCTGCAAATGAATCTTCTATATTATTAAGATCAAAGCACAAACCTGACTGATGTTCTGAATAACCTGGTCTAGATGAATATTTATCTGCTGCTTCCTTACCATCTCTTTTAACATAATTATCATACAATGTTGTTTGATAATTATAACTTCTATAGCCACTTGCTAAATAAATATTAAGTCCCAAAGCTTGAGCATCACTTTTCATAACTTTAAAAGCTTCCATAGCTGTTTTATCTATACATTCAGTACATCTCTCACTAGTAACAGGAGTGTAAGGATCATCAGGTTTATAATCATTTGGTAATTTATAAGTCTTATTAACAATTAAATTTCCATCTACATAAGCCTTACCATCCTTTATCTTTAAAGTAAAACCTTTAGAAGTTTTATAATCTCCATCACTTAAATTAGAGAATTCTGTAGCATTACTTGGAGCAGCTTCTAAATCTGCATTTACTTTATCCTCAGACTTTTTCTTTACTCCTTGATGCACTTTATCATTGGTTTTATTAGTAGTTTTATTTTTTAATATACTTTTATTATTAATTAACATAAATATACCTATACCTCCTATTAATATAATAGGAATTAAAATCAAAAATATAACTCTATATCCCTCTTTTTTTTTCTTTCTTCTTCTCATTTATTACTCTCCAATCATATCTAGCATATCATTATTATGTAAATATTCTAATGATCTATAATAAGCAAGTCTAGCTGTTGCATCTAAAATATAACCATTATCTAGTAAAAATTTAAATTCTTTTATACTTACCTTTATATATTTTACATATTCATCTTTATCTAAATCTTGCTCATATTTTTGCTTACAATTACTAGCTAAAGCAATATGAATACGTTCCCCACTATAACCCAAAGATGGGAAATAACTATCTATAATTTTTATGTCTTCTGCTGTAAATCCAGTTTCCTCACGGAGTTCTCTTATTCCAGCTTGTTCTGGAGTTTCATCTATCTCAATATAACCTGCTGGTATTTCTATATCAACTTTTGTATCAGTTGGTAGTGCTACTCTTGGTTGAACGACTAATAATATATCCTTATCTTCTGTTATAGCAAATATGGCAACTGCATCAACAGAACCAATTCTCCTAATTACGCCTTCTCTTCTAATAGTTTCATTATTATTTAATGTATAATAGCCTTCTTTTAATTGTAAAAATGTAGTATTAGACTCTATTTTTTTGTCCTGATATTTTATAACCTTTAAACTATCTATTAAATTATCTATATATTCTAATCTCTTACTTTCCATAATACTACCTAACTATCAAACTATTTCCTGTCATTTCTTCAGGAATATCAATATCCATTATATCTAATATACTACATGCTATATCTCCTAATTTTCCATCTTTTACACTTAATTTATTATCACAAACTATAAATGGTACTTTATTAGTTGTGTGTTGTGTATTTATAGTATTATCACTATTTATCATAACTTCACAATTACCATGATCTGCTGTTACTATTAAAGTATATTCATCCATATCAATACTAGTAATAATTTTTTCTAAACATTTATCTAATGTTTCTACAGCTTTAACTGCTGCTTCATAATTACCAGTATGTCCTACCATATCACCATTGGCAAAATTTAATATTATAAGTTCTGGATGATTTTTATCTATCTGTTCAAGTAAGTTATCTGTTATTTCAAAAGCACTCATTTCAGGCTGTAAATCATAAGTAGCAACTTTGGGTGAATTAATTAGAACTCTATTACAATTTGGTAAATCTTTTTCCTTTCCACCATCAAAAAAGTAAGTTACATGAGCATATTTTTCTGTTTCAGCTATTCTAAGTTGCTTTATTTCTTTTGTACTTACATACTCACCTAAAGTATTTATAAGATCTTCAAGTTGAAAAGCATTTGTAGCATTAACAGTATCAGCAACTGGCATCATGGTACATAACTTTACATTTTCTAATTTACTATTATCAAAGTAATCAAAATCATGATTAGTAAGACTAGTTCCAATCTCTCTTATACGATCAGGTCTAAAATTAAAACAAATTACACCATCATTTGATGATATTATACCTCTTTTATTAATAATAGCAGGTACTATAAATTCATCTGTTATATTATTATTTTGATTATATTCCCAACACTCTATAGCACTTTGGTATTCTTCTCCAATTCCATTTACTATAACATCATAAGCTTTCTTCAATCTATCATAATTATTATCTCTATCCATAGCATAATATCTTCCACTTACAGTAGCTATAGCACCTAATCCAGTATTTTTCAATTTTTCTTCTAAACTATTTATATATTTATTTCCAACATAAGGACTAGTATCACGACCATCTAAAAAGATATGAATGTATAGTTCTTTAACATCATTATCCTTACACATATCTATTAAAGCCATCAAATGATCTATATGTGAATGAATTCCTCCATCACTAAGAAGTCCCATAATATGAAGCTTACTATTTTTTTCTTTAGTATAATTAATTACATCTAATAAATTTTTATTTTCAAAAAAAGTTTTATCTTTTATTTTAGAATTAATAAGTCCTAATGGTTGATAAACAATTCTTCCTGCTCCAATATTTGTGTGACCTACCTCGCTATTTCCCATTTGTCCTTTAGGTAAGCCAACCATCTCTCCTGATGCATCTAACTGACTATTAGGGTAATCATTCATAAGTTTATCTATAGTTGGTTTATTAGCATTATAAAAAGCATTTCCCTCTTTTTTATCACTAAGACCAACTCCATCTAAAATGCATAATAATACTTTCTTCATTCTATCATCTCCTGTTACAATTTTACTATAAATGCCCATTTTATTCAAGGTAAATTATTTTTTTATTAACTATTCTAACTTACCCCTCTAATTATATTATTAGCCATTAATCTCCGATTTCCTTTTTATTTTTAAAATTTTTTAATTATGAAGTGGTAACACACTTATTATTATCATTAACAGAAACATTAGAAACATATTTATAATTATACGTATCAATTTTATATCGAACAGCCTCACTCATTTTTTCCCCATCAGAATCTTTTAATTCATCAGAATCTTTTAATTCATCAGAACTTAAATAATGTTCATCAACCAAAGTTTGAACATCAATATAACATTCACCATTTGTGGGAATATTATTCTTATGATCTGTCACATATAATTCAGCAGCACTCTCAATTATTTTTTCTCTAGCACTATCTTGTTTTTCTTTTGTTCTATCCAAAGAAGAAGAGATTGATGGAATTGCTATTGACATTATTGCTATTAATATAACTAATACTGCTAATAATTCAATTAAAGTAAAACCTTTATTATTCAATTTTTTCATAATCTACCTCTTTCTAATATACTTCCATATTTTCTTTTTTATAATTTTGCACTTCATTTGTTACTAAATTATTTAATGTCATTTTTTGATTATTCAATTCTATTATTAACTCAAAATTTTCTGTTTGGTTTTCTTCATCTATACAAGTCAAAGATATATAATAATAAATGGTAGTACCCTCTGTTTTATATTCTTCTTTATATGTACCCTTATATTTTTTACCACTTTCTTGATTCCAAACAAAAGTATTATTCTTATCAAAAGATATATAATAATCTCTAGATATTTTATTATTCTTATCTAAATACCAAGTTCCTTCAATAGCTTCATTAAAATCATATTGTTGTTGAGATGAGTGTTTTTGTTCTGGAATAGCAAGCTTCATTTCAAGATTTTTATATGCCGATACTATCCATACTACAAAAAATATTATAGTTAGAACTATAGCTATTAAATTTAAAATAACACCCATATTTAACTTTTTAGCCGACTTCGATCCCAAAACAAGTCCAAATATAGCTAAAGGTAATATAAATATACTACAAGTTATAGTTCCGATTATACTTAATATACCAATTATTAAAGATGATATCATTAAATCATCTTGTTTATTTTGCTTAATTTTATCACAATTTAACTTATTACCACAATTTGTACAATAAGACTGAGTATTAGATACTTTATTACCACATTTTGTACAATACATCTGTATCCCTCCTATTTATTAGTAATATATCATAAAAAGCATAAATATACAAGGAATTTTACTCTTGTTATTTTTTCAAAAGAGCAAAAAAAAATAGTATTTAAAAGATACTATATTTCTTGTAAAACACTTATAATCATTGGCTTATTTCCAGTTTGATTACTCAAATATTTACTTAATTCATCTCTAATACTATTTTTAATTTTACCATAATCAACATAATTTTCATGAGTATTTTCTTTTATTATTTTTGTACATATTTCTTTAATACTCTCTATTAGTTCACCACTATCTTTTACATAAATAAAACCTCTAGTCAATATCTCTGGTCCTGCTAATAATTCCTTTCCTTTTTTACTTAAAGTTGCCGAAATTATAATTATTCCATTATCTGATAATAATTCTCTATCTCTTAACACTACTTCTCCAATATCATCTGATGAATCTCCATCAATAGAAATTTCTCCACATGGTATTTTCTCAAAATCATCAACTAATTTTCCATTTACAAATTTTGCAACAAAACCATTTTCTTTCAAAATAATATTTTCAGGCTTTATCCCAACTTTTTCTGCTAAATTAGCATTAGCAACTTGGAACCTATACTCACCTTTTATTGGAAAATAATATTTTGGTTTCATTAAATCTATCATCATCATTAAATCCTCACTTGAAGCATGATGTGATAAATGATTTTTAGATAATGTTACAACATCAACATCCAATTTAGAAATATCATCTAAAAGTTTATAGAAAGTTTTTTCACTTCCCTCATAAACTGGAGTTGCCAAAAATACTGTATCAGTTTGTTTTAATGTTATAAATTTATCGTAGCCATTTACTATTTTATTAATATTTGAATATGGTCTTCCACGTTCGTTAGAAGTTAATATAACTACATTATCATCATTAATGTTTGATAAATCTCCAATAGAGTTCTTATTTATAAATAAATATTTATTAGCTGTAGCATATTCAACTATATTTTGTAATTTTTTCCCCATTACAACAATTTTTCTATCAGTCTTTGATACTTCGTTAAATAATTCTTGAATTCTATACAAATGGGAATTTAATACATTAAAAATTATTCTTCCCTTTGCTTTTATTAATGTTTCTCTAATTAAATTAGAAATTCTATGATTTGGAGCAGTATGTCCTAACTTATCAGCATAAGTAGATTCTGTCATCAAACATAATACTCCCTGTTTTCCTATATATGCTAACTTTCCAATATCAGTTTGATAATGACCTCTCATCATCGCATCAAACACAAAATCTGAAGCATAAAATATTACTCCATCATGTGTATATATAGCATATCCTAAATTATCTGGTATTGAATGTGAAAGAGATACAGGAAAAACTTTTATTTTATTAAATTTTAAAGTCTTATAAGGATGTATCTCCACTAAATTATTAGTTGCTAACTTATTATTTTCAAATTCTTTCTTCAAAATATCAATAGTAAATTTAGCAGCATATATCTTTGTATTTTTTAAATCCTTTACAATATCCATTAATGCTCCACTATTTTCATAATGTCCATGCGTTAAAAAAATACCTTTTATTCTTTTTTGATTTTCTTTTAAATAATTAATATTAGGAATTATATAATCTATACCTAACATATGTTCATCAGCATACTTTAAACCAGCGTCTATTACAAATATATCTTTATCTATTTCTATAACATACATGTTTTTGCCGCTTTCATTTAAACCGCCTAAACTAAATATCTTTATTTTACTCATTTTTCTCCTTTCCAAGCAAAGTATAAAAGACTGAAGTAATTATATCAAAAATAATTAGAAAAGGCAACAACACCCTACTAAAGTTAATTTTTAGATAATTTTTCTTGCTTACTATTTATTTCAAGCTCTTTTTGATTATTCCCTAACTTATTTAATCGTCTTAAAGAAACTTTAAAACTTTGATATTCAGCACTTATAGTTCCTAATACTTCAAAGTTAGCTATTATTTTATCATAGTATGTATATATCAGAACTATCGTTCCCACAACCATCTGATGCTTACTAATTAAATAAACGCAATAAAGAATAATACCATATTTAGCTAGTTCAATTATTCCAAGTACTAAATATATAGAAGCCTCTGCTAACAAATTAAATCTTTTATTTGATTTTAAATACTCTATATTACTTTGATGAAATCTTTTAAAAATATTATCATTATAATTTCCATCTTTTAAGGAATCATACATCTGATGAGCAACAACTGTTTTACGATCAAGAGAGTTTTTTCTTTTTATATTTTCTTCCTTTATTTGATTACTAGTTATAATTAAAAGTATCACCATAAGAAAAGAAATTACTATTGTTATTAAAAAAATCAAATTATTTTGAGTTAAAAAATAAAAATAAATAAATAAAATTTCTAATACTTGAATTACTCTAGCAACACCATTACCTAAAAAATTACATAATATATCTATATCATTATTTATAACATTTGTATATTCTCCCAAAGATACTTTTTTTATGTTTTCAGTATTGCTTTTTGTAATAAGTGCTGTATAACCAAGTGATAATCTATTATAAAACTTAAACCAAGTAACTTGATTTAAATATTGCCAAATATAATAAAAGCAAGTTAAAATTATTGTTACTATTATAAGGTTATAAGTTTTATGATAATTATTATTACTTAAATTATTAATAGTATCACTCCAGAATATTGGAATTACCAAAAGAAGACCTCTTATAAAAACAGAAGTTATTATTTTATAAAAAAGTTCCCATCCTGAATCTTTTATTACTAACATAGTATAATTGTCTTTAGTTTTCACATAAATCACCTATACTTATTATGTATAGGTATTAATTTTTTATGTTTATTTTTAGAAAGCTGAGGTTACACCAGTTCCATTTGATGAAGAAAATTCTATTTTTCCATAAAATGTATTTGACTTATCAGTTTGATCTTGATTTATCTCATTTATCCAAATAATCATATAATATGTATACTCATCATTAGTTTTTAATGTTAAATTATTTACAAAAGAAAGTGGCGTTGATGAAGCTTGATTATCTGCATTTGTTCCTAAAACAGAATTATTATTATTTTGCTTATCAATTGATGTTATTAATTTCCAACTTAAATTTGGCATTTTAGAAGCTGAATTTTCTGTTAAGGCCGCATCAGTATAAAAAGAAGCCTTACCATCTACAACTTCCGTAGCTTTACCACCATCATTTTTTATATTTATCTTATAAACTTGACAAATAACATTCTTATTTCCATCCACACAACCATTTTTTAAAGCCGTTGCTAGTGGAGAAGAATTAGAAGCACTAACTGATTTTTGCGGAACTAATACTCCTGTATTTTCTTTTTCTGGAAAAATTCTTTCAACATCTAACGAAAGATTTACTGTTGCCGCTGTTCCATTTATTACATCAGTATTACTTTTTTCAAACAAAAAGTACGCATAAGTTGCTCCCAATACACTCATGAAAGTAGTTACTATCAAAACATAGGTTGGCTGAATTAATATATTTTTTAAATTAACTTTCATTACGCACTACCTCCTTGAGAACTATCTTCCGAACCATCATCTTGAGAAATTGCAGCAGATATACTTCCCTTTATTTCTCCACCATTTCCCATTGAGAAAATAACTGTTGAATTAAAATCTCCTAAATCATATTTATTTTGACTTTCATTCAAATTACTCAACCATAATAGCAAAATAAAGTTTTTTTCTGTCTTATTTTCTACATTATATTTACTTCCTAGTGACATATCCTCTTCTGGTAATATCGCTACTGGTCCTTCAGCTATACAATAATTTTTATCTTGAATAGTAGCACATTTATCAGAATTATACTCATCTTGCTCCTCTAAAACCATATAACTTAAATTAGATATATTATCAAGCTTTGTATTAATCCTTCCTGAAATAAAAGCCGTATTTTTATCATAATCATATACTTTGATTTGATACGCAGTACAAGCACCTCTATTATATTGATCTCGACATTTATTTTTTAATCCCTTTAATGCATCATTATCATCCATAGGAATAAACTTAAAATCACTATATAAAGGTGTTATCGACATACTAAGACTATAAGATGTAGAATTAGTTTTTACACTAGAACTTGGACTAGCAGCCACTGCAACCCAATAAGCATATGTTGTTCCAATAGTACTCATTCCTAAAACAACAATAGCAATAATTAAATATAAATTTTTATTTTTAGTGATTACTTTTTTCATTTTACCACTCTCTATTCTAGATATATAATATCAAAAAACATGGTAAAATGCAACACTATCTACAACTCTTCACTCAACATTTTAGAAAGACCCACAACATCATAGCCTTTTCCTCTAATATAATCAACAATTATTCCTAACTCTGTTGTACTATCATTATCCATTTCCATTAAAATTATACTACCACTTGCTAAACTTTTTTTAACTTCACTATAAGGATCGTTTTTAACTATTATATTAGGAAGAATTGTATATAAATTATTTTCACTACACAAATTTAATACTTTTTCATTCTTATATTTTGTTAAACAATATATAGCTTCATTATCAGTTATTCTACTAATTAAATTATTAGCAAATAAAATATTATCAGGACTATATTCGCCATCACTACCATAATTATAAAACTCACTATTAGTCATTTTAGTAATATTAGTAGAATTATCCACTAAATAATCATAAGTAACAAAATAATTAATCATTACATCTTTACTTATAGATAAATCTTCTACTTTTTTTAAATATTTCTTATTATCTAAAATAAAGACAATACTCACCATATTTCTCTCTTTATTACCACCTATTATATATTTATTTTGATTATGAGACATATTAATTTTAGGAACTATCTTATCATACTTAATTAAATTTTCATCAAAAATTCCCTTTTCTTTCATTTGTTTATAGCTTTTCTCAATATTAACTTTTTTACCATTTATACCTGGTTTTATCGTATCACCACTAATAATACCATTTATAGCGTTCACTTTATAATTATCTGATACCTGTTCCAATTCTATCATTAACTTATCATTTTCCCTTATAACCTCAACTACTTTATCTGTATAGAAAAAACTAAATAAAATTAAGGTTAATAGCCCTGTAAATTTAATTATTCTTTTCACATCATCACCTACATTAAATGATATGAATATATATTTTTTTTATGTATTTAGAACATTATTATCCTGATAAAAACTATAATATTGATTATTCCCTATTATTATGTGATCAATTAAATATATAGCATGAATTTTTGCTATATTATCTAAATTTTTAGTTATTTGAATATCTTCTCTACTTGGAGTAGGATCTCCACTAGGATGATTATGAATACAAATAATATAACTTGCTGAAAGCAAATAAGCATATTTAAATATTTCCCTAGGATGTGCTATCGAAGAATTGATACTACCAATAAACAATCTTTTTTTATCTATATATTTTTTCTTATTATCTAAATAAAGACAATAAAACTCTTCTTGTTTTTTATCTCTAAATAAATAAGAAAAATAATTAATTATATTTTGGGGATTAGTACAACTAATCATATTCTTAGCAACTGGTTCTTCATTAATTCTCTTAGCAAGCTCTATTATAGCCAATAATTCTATAGCTTTTACCTTTCCAATACCTTTTATACTAGTCAAAGTTTTTAAACTCATACTCTTTAAATTATTTAATTCTTGACAAAATTTAAGTAGATTTATACTTAATTCTTTAACTGAAATATTTTTAGTACCCGTCTTTAATATTATCATTAACAATTCCTCATTACTCAAATTATTAGCACCATATAATTCTAGCCTTTCTCGAGGTCTTTCTGACGTTGGTATATCCTTAAATTTAATTACAATTCCCCCTTTCTTCTCTATAATAGCAAACTTCTCATTTTTATACAAATCACCAAAATAATATTTTAAGCTTATTAAATAAAATAAAAAATAAAAATAAGCCTCTAAATCTTGTTAAATTTTAAATTTAGAAGCTTACTATAAATTATTTCTTATTTTTGACCTATATAATAGTTTTTCTTTCCTCTTTTAATAATAATATATTTTTTTTCAATAAAATCATCATCACTTAAATTATAATCTAATTCTGAAATTTTTTGTCCATTTACTTTAATAGCATTTCCAAGGATAAACTCTCTAGCCTCACGCTTACTCTTAGCAGCATTAACCTCTATTAATAAATCAACTAAATTATCACTAGTAACTTTATTAATTTTATTTCCCTTAAAAATTTCTTCTATCTCACTTGCTGTTAAACTTTTAAATTCTTCAGTAAATAAAACCTCTGATAAATGAAGTGCTTTTTCATATTCCTCTTTTCCGTGAAGATCAGTAATTATCTCTCTAGCTAATGTCTTATGTGCCTCTCTTAATTCAGGATGTTCTTTATTACTAATTTCTAATTTTTCAATCTCATCACGTGTTAAAAAAGTAAATATCTTTAAATAATCTATAACCATCTCATCTTCAACATTTACTAAATATTGATACATTTCATAGCTAGAAGTTTTATTTAAATCCAGCCATATAGCATTACCTTCACTCTTACCAAATTTTTTACCAGACTTATCAGTAACTAAAGGCATTGTAAAGCCATATGCTTCATTCCCAGTAATTTTTCTAATTAAATCTATTCCTGTTGTAATATTACCCCATTGATCAGAACCTGCTGCTTGTAAAACACAATTTTTATTTTGATATAATCTTAAAAAATCATAGCCTTGAATTAAAGTATAAGAAAATTCAGCATAAGTTATTCCAGATTCTAATCTTCTTCTAATAATATCTTTATTTAGCATATAATTAACATTAATATATTTACCAACATCACGAAGAAAATCTAAAAATTCATAGCCACAAAACCAATCATAATTATTTACTATTTCTACATTACCATTAAATATTCCTTCAACCTGCCTCTTTATTCCTTCCAAATTATGATTAAGGGTCTCTTTTTTTATTATTTCTCTTTCAGAAGTTGGACGAGGATCGCCTATAAGTCCCGTTGCACCCCCTACTAATAATATAGGATGATGTCCTGCACGAGCAAGTCTTTTAGCAGTTACAAGTGATGAATAATGTCCTAAATGCAAACTATCTGCTGTAGGATCAGTTCCCCAATAAAAGTTTATTTTTTCTTCATTTAATTTTTTTTCAAGTTCTGGACTACTAATATCCTTAATAAGTCCTCTCCATTTTAATTCTTCAAATAAATTCATAATATCTCTTCCTTTCCTAATAAAAAAAGATGATACCCAAAAGGAGTGCTTTTGCACGGTACCATCCTTAATTTAACTTACTTCGATAACGGCTTTTAAACCGATTAGCTAAAAATATGTAATTCATTATTAAATATATGTTAGTTTACACCTACCACTAACTCTCTTTATTTATATTTTTAATAACTACTTCTTTATTTTTAATACTAATTACATCTGATATAAATATATTTTAACATATTTATAAAACTTTTAGTTATCTTTAACTAATAGATAATTTTTAAGGGTTCGAATTTTCTACTTCATTACTTTCAGATTCATTTTTATTTTGATTATTCTGTTCCATATTAGTATCATCCACTACATTTTCATTCGTTGTAGGCTTGTTATTATCACTAGTATTATCACTACTACTAGCTTGAACATTATCATTATTTTCTTTAGAAGTATCATCTTGTTTCGTTATATTTTCCTTATTATCTTTTAGCTCTACATAATCACCAGAATCCAAATATATCAATCCAGTTTTATTATCCATTTTATCTTTTATAGCATTATATTTATTAAGCTTATCTATTTTAGTTAATGTAATATATATCATATTGCCATCATCCATATATAACAAAAATCTTTTATCATCAACACTAACAGGACTATACTCTAACTGTGATATTTGTCTTAATATATTATCATTAACGCCACTAAACTTTTTAATAAAATAATTAAATACTTTATCACTTATATTATTATTTAATACAGGAACATCTGTTATATTATCTTTATTCTCTATTATCTTACCACTAGACAAAATCACTCTTTGCCCGTTATTAGTAAGAGCTAAAGCTTTATATTCTTCTACTTTTATATCAATTACATTACCTAACTTCTTAGATATTTTTATATTATTTATGTAATCACTTTTACTAAGATTTCTTTTTATTTCACTAGTAGATGTTAGAAGAAAAGAAGGATAATTACTTAATTTAGCTAATTCAATTACTGTCTCATCATCAAGTATCTTATTGCCACTAATATAAATATTTTTTATAGGCATCTGCAAAACATAATATATAACTGCTAAAAATATTAATATTATTGACAAAAATATTAATATATTTTTTATTTTTAATCTAACTTTCCTCTTTTTCTTCTTTTTAGCCACTATAATCACCTAATCTATAATTATTTGTTCTAATACTAGTTCAACATTATATTTTTCTTTTACTAACCGTCTTATTTTATTTATTAAATCTACTATATCTTGCCCAGTAGCATTTTTAAAATTAACAATAAAGTTAGCATGCTTTAAGCTTACCATAGCGCCCCCTAATTTGTATCCTTTTAAACCACAATCCTCAATTAATTTACCAGCATACATTCCCTCAGGATTTCTAAAAACAGAACCTGCTGATGGATATTTTAAAGGTTGAGATTTAATTCTTCTAATTCTTCTATTACTAATTAATTCCAATATTTCTTTTTTTTCTCCCACCATAAGATTACACTTACAAGATATAATTATATAGTTATGGTTATGTTTAAAAAATGATTCACGATACCCAAAAGAACATTCACTATTAGTCATAGTGACTATCTCATTATCAGGAGTTAAAACCTCTACTGACTCTACTACCTCAGATAGAGAGTGTGTATAAGCACCAGCATTCATCGCAACTGATGCTCCAATTTCTCCTGGAATACCACTAGCAAATTCTAAACCAGATAGCCCTATTAGAGCTGTTGAAGTTGCTAACTTTATAAGGGAACAACCAGCCTCAGCCTCAATCCTATCATCTTTTATAATATATTTATTTAATTTATCTAATTTTATAATTACTCCATCATATACTTTATTTTTAAATATTACATTACTTCCATTTCCCAGTACAAGAAACTTTTCCTTAGTCTCTTTTAAAAACTTTACTAATTTTATTAGTTCTTCCTTGGAATTAACAAATACTAAATAATTAACTAAAACATCTAATTTGTAAGTGTTATAGTGTTTTAAAGAAACATCTTTATAATATTCAATTTTACTACTCTTAATAAAATTTTCTATCATTAGAAATCATTTCCTTTAAAATATTGTATATTCTACTAGAAGAATCAGAAATACCAAATTTCTTAACATTTTCTTTTATTTCATTATATTTATCATCATCATCCAAAATATCATCTATTTGTTTTATAAAATTATGTTTAGTAAGGGAAGCTTCTTCTAACATTAAAGCAGCATCTTTTTCTACTAAATCATTAGCATTTTTAAATTGATGATTATCTGTAACGTGAGGACTTGGTATAAATATTGTAGGAATTCCTAAAGCTGTTATTTCCGATATTGTAGAAGCTCCTGCTCTAGAAACCATCAAATCTACTACTTTCATAACAGATGGTAAGTTTTCAATAAAGGGAAAGACCTTAACATTAGGAGGAAAAACTCTTGATTTTATTTTCTCATAATAATTTTTTCCTGATATATATATTACTTGATAGCTTTTATTTCTAAAGCCATAAATATACTCTATCATCTTTTCATTTATAATTTTACTTCCTTGGCTTCCCATAACTATCAAAACAGTTTTCTTATCTTTATCTAACCCTAAATCTTCTAAATTAGCCTTAGGTGTTTTTAAAGCTTGTTCACTACAAGGATTTCCTGTTAACTCTACTTTTTGAGGAGGAAAATTGGCCATAACAGACTCAAAACACACACCAATTTTATCAGCATATTTACTTAAGTATCTATTAGCCAAACCAACAACAGAATTTTGTTCATGAATAAATGTTTTACACCCTAATTTTTTACCAGCCCAAATTACAGGGCCTGTCACGTATCCACCAGCACCTATTACAACATCTGGTTTAAACTCCTTTATTACCTTCAAACATTTTCTTCTAGCCTTAAAAAATTTTACTAATGTTTTTATATTTTCTGGACTTAACTTTCTAACAAAACCTTCTATTTCAATTCCTACATAAGGAATATCCAAATTAGGAATTAAATCTTTTTCCATTCTATCAGTTGTTCCAATATATAAAAATTCACTATCTGCCTCTTCTTGTTTTATTTTTCTTAATATTGCTAAAGCAGGATATATATGTCCTCCTGTTCCTCCGGCACTTATTACTACACGCATAGCATCACCTCTTGTAAATGTTATTATATCATGTTTTTTTATAAAAGTAATTAAATACATTATAATTATACATTTTTAATTTTCTTTTATGTCAAAACTTGTCACTTTACTAAAAAATTTAGAATATCCTGAAAATTTATTTTAGAAATTAAGATCAAAATTGCCGACATACTTAAAAAAGGGCCAAACGGTATAATATTATCCTTATTAGTAATAAGAATAAAGATTGCAACAGGAAATGCTATAAATGTGGCCAAAAATATTGTACAAATCGATAGTGGAAAATTTAAAACTAAGCCTACTAAAAACATCAGTTTAATATCACCACCACCAAGTGATTCTTTTTTAAACATCTTATCTCCTAATATTTTAAGAACATACATGGAAACAAAAGCACCTACACCTCCATATATTTGAAGAGCTGCTTTATTCATTCCTAAAAATATAATATCTAATACAACTATAACCAAACTTGCAAGCATCAATACTTCGTCTAGTATTATCATATATTCTATATCACTAACTATAACTATAATTAAACTGGATATAAAAATTAAAGATATTACTAATTTAAATGATAAGCCAAAACAATGATAGCAAACTGCAAATAACATAGCCGTTACAAGCTCAACAATAAAATAACTTGGAGCAATAGAAGTCTTACAATTACTACACTTTCCTCTTAACATCAAATACGATACTAAAGGAATATTTTCATACCATTTTAACTTATGATTACACTTAATGCAATGTGAGCCAGGATATATTATTGACTCACCCTTAGCAAGCCTAGTTGCTACTACATGATAAAATGATCCGAAGATAGCTCCAATTATAAAAAAGAATATTAAAAATAATGTTTCCATTCTATCACCTACTTCTATGTTATTTCACTATACATATTAAACATTGGCACTATTACTGCTAATAAAACTAACCCTACTATAACTGCTAAAAAAATTATCATTACTGGCTCTATCAAACTTTTTAGCTGAGCAATTAAATTCTTTTGTTCGGTATTATAATACTCTGCAACTTTATCCATCATATTACCAAGTCTACCAGTTCTCTCTCCTGTTACTAACATCTCATATGCAATAACAGGAAAAGCCCAATTATCCTTAAAGGCAACAGATACACTATTACCATTACTCAAATTTACTACTGCATCACGAATTAGTAATTTATATATTTCATTATTTGTTATTTTTCCTAGTATCTCCATGCTATCTGTTATAAAAACATCATAATTTATTAAACTAGCAAATGTTTTTGTAAACATTATTACTTCATTATAAATAATTATATTTTTTATAACAGGAATATGCATTGCAAAGAGTTGAACATAATACCTAAATTTTGTTACATTCTTATACATTATACTCAAAATTACAGCAATTGCTATTATTACTAAAATAACATAAAGAATATTTTCAGATAGAAAATCACTTAGACTTACAATAGCTACTGTTATTGGTGGTAAATCACTACCAATTTGAGAATACATATCTGTAAACTGTGGTACTACATATAAAATAATATAAACTAAAACAACTATAGCAACAACAAATATTACACTAGGATATGTCATAGCACTTACTATTTGCTTCTTATTTTCATATTTTGTTTTATAGTATGCAGCCATATCATCTAAGACGCCTGTTAAATTTCCTGTTAATTCTGATGTCTTTACCATATTAATTAACAACTTAGGAAAAACTTTTCCTTGCTTGCTTAAAGCTTCACTCAATGTCTCTCCAGTAGTTAATTCAAAAACAAGTCTATTATATAAATTCTTCACACTCTTCTTTTTAGCTTGTTTTGCTAATATATCTATAGCATCCATCAAAGTTATACCAGCTTTCAAATAAGTAGACAATTGAGTTAAAAAAAAGTTTAAATCTTTAGGTGACATTTCTTTTGTTGTTAATTGAACTAACCCAAATTTATTTGCAACCTTATCCTCATCTATTGCTAAAACGTCATACCCTTGATTCATTAAATATGAATGAACATCCACTTTTGAAAGTGCATCTAGAGAAGATTTGATAATATTACCATCTTTATCTCTAGCCTTATAATTATATCTTATATTTTTAGTGTTTTTTATTGCATCAGCTGGAGTTAATTCTAAGGTTTTCAAGGCCAAATTAGCTTTTCTTTTTTTATCACTAGTTTTACCTCCACCACCTATGGGTTGATTTAATTTATTGATAAAATTTTTAAATCCACTTGCCATAATACCCTCCTTACTATCGTTAGTATTATTTTATCATATTTTTAACTTTTTTTTAACTTTTTTTATAATTATTCATATATTATTGTAAAGAGGTGGCCTAATTATGTATAATCAATCATTTTTTATGCCAGGATATTTACAACAACCATTAGGTGTTGGGGCTATTCGAGGATTAGGAGGAGGATTATCTGCACCTGGAATTGCTAATGCCGGTAGAGGAGCATCTTTATTTGGAAGACTTGGTAGTGCTATGGGTTCTCTTCGAGGGTTTAACTGGGGAGGGCTTATTAATAATACATCTAAAACACTAGGAATTATCAATCAAACTATTCCCCTAGTAAGACAAGTAGGTCCTATGGTAGGAAATATGCGTTCAATGTTAAAAATTGCTTCTGTCTTTAAAGATGAAACTGATGAAAATTATACCAATAATAATAACAATAATAATTATAATTCTTCAAAATACAAAAATTCACGAAATAGCAATTATTCAAACAAAAAAGAAGAAACTATAGAATATCAAAATTCTAATGATTCTCCAGTATTTTTCATTAATTAACATTCCTTAATAGAAGTTAATATATAATCATAGTCAGCTAAATTATAAGTTGTTCCACAATATTCACATACACCAGAAGTATTTACACTAAGTGAAGCTCCGCAACCTGGACATTTTCTTACAATACCTTGTTGTAAGGTTTGTCTTTTTTTTGTAAAAACTAAAAGATAATCTTTACAAACTCTATTATTTACGTTACCACTAACAAATGAACCAGTATCTTTTCTTAGCAAATAATCTAAATACCTAGCAGTCAAGGAAACTGTTATAATAAAACTATTATCTGTAATTTCTACATTAGATATACTACTAGTTTTTACATTTAATTCATCATACATTTGAATTAAATTTTGATGATTCAAATCATCTATTTTTTTTTGATAAGTTTCTCTTACCTCACTACTTAAAAAATGTTTAACGTCATCTAATGAGTCTGTCATTACAGCCGTAAAAAGTTTTACAAAAATATTATCTATATAGCTTTTAAAACCAGCTTCATCAAAATTATTATCATATTTTATTAATTCATCTAACATAACAATATTTCCTTAAGATGCATATTTATCATAAAACATACTCATAGCGTAAAGTACTTCATTCTCATTATCAAGTGGAACATAATATTCATCAAATATTTCTTTTTTATCTTTTAAAACATATATATCTTCTCTATCTAATGTATTAGCAAAATAATTATAAGTATTTTTATTATCTTTTAAAGTATCAACTAAAAAATATTCTTTTCCATCAATTTCAATTGTATCTAATTTTATTTCATTCATATTATTATACCTTTCTATCTATTTCAATCCTTTAGCTTTATCAGTTTTTAAAATTTTACTTATCTCTTCTGTTCCTGCCTTAAATTCTGTTACTATTCTACTAGAAATATTACTTTTTTTAGCATCCACCATCAAAGGATGAGCACCATACTTATTACAGAGACCTATAATTGCTTCATCCTCAGTAAAACCTTTTTCCATAACATCTGGTATTTTCATTTTAACATATTGCGTTGCAGTACAATATGGTTCTCCCATATTATAAGGTCCATATATTTGAGTATCATACAAAGAATCAACAGGATAATACCCTTTTTCAAAACAATCAGCTTCTTCCATTTGATTAGTTATATTGTAAGTACCAGCAATACATATAGAACCAGCACCTCCAACAGTCATCATTCCCAGCATGGCTGCAACAAAAATCGGTTTTCCGATACTTTTTTGTCTATTTTTCTTTTTAGAAATTTTAACATTCTTTTTCTTTAATTTATCATTATTTTCTATTGTCTTTTTTAAAGCTTGTCTTGATTTTTTAGTCTTATATTGTTCGCTATTTAAACCCTTAGCATGCTTTTTTACAGCCTCAATATTTAGTTTTTCTCTAGCTCTTATAGCTTTTTCTTCCTTTTTGATTGCTTTTTCCTCAAACAAAGCACCTCTATACATTTGTTTCATTACATTTATCTGTTTTCTAGTATCAACCTTAATAGAAAGAATAGTCTTTAACTCTTCATCAGTTAATTTTTTTACTCCATCAGCTGAATATGCTTCTAATAATTCATCAGCAATCCCCTCGATATCACTAAGTGGCATCTCTGGATATTCCTTAGGTACTATATATTTTAATTTTCCTAATATTCTTCCCTTTTGTATAGCATAATAGCCTTGCTTTCTTATTTTATTATTTTTTGGTATTTCTATTGGCATCTCTATCCCTCTTTCCCTACTTTCCTACATTATACCACAATTCTTTACTTTTTAAAAAAATTTTTAGAAAAACATGGTAATCCTACAATTTTTTTTGAAATTTTAATATCTTTCTTCTTATTTACTTTAAATATTAGTTCTGTATATGTTGATTCTTCATTCTTTTCTCCAAATACTATTTTTCTTTTATGAGTAATATAATTAATACTATTAAATTTAAAACTAACCTGTAAAACTATATAATTATTATCCGTCCATATATTAATTAACTTTAAAGTAGGCATAGACAAAATATCTATTGATTCTTTATAACCATTTAATTCTTCTGATACTGTAAGCAAATAATCATAAAAATCTTTGGTTGTAATCTTTTTAATATTCTCTAGTTCTCTATTCTCCCAATACTCCAAAAACAACTTATAAGTTTTAATTAAATCTTTTTCCAATAATACAAAGTTAAAGTTAGGGATGATTTTATTTATATCATCCTCCAACTTCTTCTTATCATTATCATAATCTTTTTTATCGCCATATTTATTAATAAATATTACTAATAAGTATGCTACAGCAATAAATATTACTACTAGAAAAGCCACTAATAGACTATATTTTAATTGTCCACTAATGAATACTTTTTTAGAATTATTAAACATTGTATATTTTCCAAAATTCATAACTATGCCCTTCTTTGATTTATACACTCTTTTTTACTCATAATAAATTTATTAGATTTATTTACAATAGTACTATCACAATATGGACATATACCACCAGATACTATGTCTACCTTAGCTCCACAATTAGGGCACTTACTAACATTATCATTGTTCATACTTCTTGTTAAAGTTATTATATATTCAACATTATTTCTAACATTAGCCATACCTCTTACGACATTATTATTAGCGTCCACTACATAATCATATTGTTCTACTTCTAAATAAACACTAACTTTCTCAATACCATTTTCTATCTTAATATCTGTAATCATAGCATTCTTATATTGAATATCACGCATTATATTTTTCTGTTTCTTTACCTTTAATACTCTTAATTGACTCTCATACATATTAAACAATTCATCTGTAGTATATTTTCTTAAAGTATTATAATCAAAATTCATCCAAGACTCTTGTACATTTTTATAAATATTAAATAATTCTTGTTTTAATTTTTCTTTATCAATACTTGGATCTAATTCCTTTATCTTCTCATCAGAAAGCTCTACATAATTAGCTTTTCTGCTTGGACGAGTAAATTGATTTTTATTTCTATTACTTATTGCTATTGATATAATCATTATTACTACAAAAACCAAAATAATTATAGCTATATCACTGTCCCCACTTACATAAGTTCCAGATGAATAACTTCTGCTATCTGATGACCACGAATCTGATGAGCCTGAGTCCCATGAGGAACCAGAATCCCAAGATGATCCTGAATCATAGCTAGAATCCCAACCACTATCAGCCTTTACCCCTCTTGAAAAACTAAGTAGCAAAACCAAAATAATTGTTATTATTATATTTATATTTTTTTTCATATCACACTTCCAATACTAATATTTTTTTATTTATTTTTATTTAAAATTAAACATTCCATAAAATAAGATATAGCCATGACAATTATATATACGCCAGTTATTTTAAAGTATGTATAAATTGTTAATTTTGGCTTTACTATTAACAAAATTCCTAAAACAAAAGAAACTAATGATAATAATAAATATCTTTTGTATTTAGTTTTAGTTATCTCTTTCATATTAAAATATTTAACTAATAATATTACTCCCATTATTGTAGAATATAAAGAAAATATTATTGGTAATATAATTATTATCATAGTATAGTAAATATATATAAATATTGCTACCCAAATAAATACTGTTCCTAAAAGTAGTTGACCATACATATCCCGATTACTACCTCTATTAAAAAAGAAACTAATTATTTGGATTACTCCAATTATAGCAAAGATACATACTAAAACATAATTAACAGAAATTAATAACTCTTCTGTTGCTATTATTAAAGTTATTCCAAGTACTAATAAAAGAAAACTTGTTAATAATAGACTTAGCTTTGATTCTTCTTTCATTATTTTCGCTCCTTTACTTCTTTTTCAATTATACTATTTGCAACAACTATTCCCTCAGCTGATGCTGTTACTAATTGATACACTTTCTTATCAATAACATCACCACAAGCATAAACATCTAAAGCACTAGTTTGATAGCTATTATCTACTTCTATATAACCATTGTTTTTAGTAACATCAAATAGTTCACTATTAGGTAGTGCTCCTATTGCTAGAAATACACAACTCGTATCTATTTTTGTTCCATCATCAAGTAAAACTCCAGTTATATTCTCGCTATCAATTAAATACTTTGTAATATTTTTATTATAAAGTATTTCTATATTACTCTTTAATTTAACACGTTTCTTTAAAATATCTTCTGCTCTTAAATCATCTTTTCTATATATTATATATACTTTTTTACAAATATCAGCAAGATAGAGAGCATCAGTTACTGCTGTATTAGCTCCTCCAACTACCACTACTGTCTTATCTTTATATAAAGCTCCATCACAACTAGCACAAAAGCTAATACCATGACCTATATAACTATCTTCATTAGAAATATTTAAACCTCTACTTTTTCTTCCTGTTGCAATTATCAAGTAATGATACTTTATTTTTTTAGAACTAGTAATAATCACTTTTTCTTCTAAATCAACATTCTTAATATCTTCATACAAATATTTAGGATTATATTCCTGAAACTGATTATAAATATTTAAAGCTAAATCTGTTCCATTTACATTATTATAACCAGGATAATTCTCTACTCTATAAATATTATTAAGAGTTCCTCCTGGCATATTATTTTCAATTACTAAAGTTTCTATTCCAGCTCTTCTTAAATAAATTCCTGCTGTCATTCCAGCAATACCACTACCAATTATAACTGTCTTATATTCTTCCATTATTACCTCCTACATGTATAGTTGTCCTTTTATAGCGTTTTTTTAAATATATTATAATATTACCTATAATTCCTCCTACTACAAGAAGTAATGACACAATCATACTTATACGATATTTACCAATATAAAGACTATCAGTTCGCATAGATTCTATAATAAAACGTCCTATTCCATACCAAATCATATAAAAACAAATCTGCTTACCAACTATATTTGACTTTCTTTTTCTAATATATAACAATATTAATACTCCTATTAAACACCAAAGAGATTCATACAAAAAAGTTGGCATTCGATATGACGCATCTATATACATCCCTTTTATTATAAAATCTGGTATATGAAGACTTTCTAAATGAGCTTTAGTTGTTATTCTGCCATAAGCTTCCTGATTAAAGAAATTTCCCCATCTTCCTATAGCTTGCCCTAACAATAAAGATAAAGAACAAATATCCAGCATCTTTATAAATGACAGTTTATGTTTTATACAATAGTTTAATATATAAAGAGTTCCTGCTATTACTCCTCCATATATAGCAAGTCCACCTTCCCATATTTTAAATATATCAATTAAATTATTAGAATAGGCAGAAAAGTTAAATATAACAAAATAAATTCTTGCTCCAATTATTGCAGATATTACTAATCCTAGTAACATATCACTAATTGTATTTGATGGAATATTTTGTTTCTTTGCATATTTATCAGCGATACTACTTCCTAATATAATTGCTATTAATATTAAAACAGAGTACCAATAGATAGAAACTGGACCTATTGTTACAAGAACTTTATTCATATTATCACTTTCCTTTATTTATTATCGGTTTTATTACAATTCCTTCCATTAGAATATTTAAAATAGATATTATAATTGCTATTATAAATGAGGTAAATATTCCATGGATTTGAAAATTATCTCCTAAAATAAAATTTGTTATATACAAGATAATTACATTAACCATTGGATAAAAAAGTCCATACGTTAGTGCCGTTATCGGTAATGTTATATATACCAGAACTGGTTTTATCGTTAAATTTAATACATATATTATTATTGATGCTAATAGAGCATATAATCCAAAATTTTTATTATTAATATATAAACTCTTCTTAAATAAGCAAGATACAAATATTAAAATTATTGCATAACCAACTATGTATAATATTGTTTCAAATCCTTTATTTTGTATTATTTTAGATGAGGATTTCTTCTCATTTTTAGGATTACTCTCTTCTTCAATAATTATTCTTTTCTTCATTAATTACTCCTCCATAACTTATTAAAATTATACCATGAGTTGCTATTTTCCTCAAGAGTATTTTTTATCATTTTGCTTTTCTAAATTCACTAAAATTTTCTTAATATAAAATAAAAAGTATGCTAGTTCATCATCAACTAACATACTTTTCATAAAAACTAATTTTATACTTTATTTCAAATTTTATTTTAGCCTAACTATCTTCTTCTTCCCCTTGCACCATCTTCATTTAAATTAATTCTAGTTTCTTCATCTTCATTAAAAGACAAATTTCTTCCTGGCTCAGGTTGAGAAAATTTAATTCTAGTTTCTTCAAAAGATGCTTGTCTAGGTCTAAATTCAGGTAAAATAGCATTAGTTTTATCATTCTCACCTAAAGATGACTGTTCGCTTTCAGATTTAGGTGGAACAAGATTAATTCTAGTTTTTTCATCTTCATTAAAAGATAATTTTCTTCCTGGCTGAGGTTGAGAAAATTTAATT
>CAKPER010000018.1 GCA_934149245.1 uncultured Bacilli bacterium
TCTTCCTAATAAGGAGTAGTTTTTTATTTTAGCATTTACTTTGGAAATGGTTGTTACACAGAAAATGAACATTATTAGTATTAATAATTTGTACTTATTCATTTGCTTCACCCTAATTAAGTATATGTATGTAGATTGAGTATTTTACAGTATGTTTGGTAAGGGTAGAGATATTTAATCAATTTTTAGTTTTTATTATGAAATTATTTTAGAAAAAAATCAATAATAGTTTTTTTCTATATATTGATTTCTTTTATTATTTCATAGATTGTTCTATTCTTTTAATATCTTGAATGTCTTCTTTGGTAACTTTACTAATAAGTTCATATGACATTCCTTCCTCTAACATAGATTTTATTGTTTCTTTTTTACTATCTTCTTTTCCAGAACTGTATCCTTCGGATTTCCCAGAGTTGTATCCATCTTCTTCACCTTCATTATAAGCATCTTCCAAGGTTTTATCTTTAACTAGTTTTGCCATTTTATCAGCTTCCCATTCACTTAATATAACTTCATCTTGACTTGCTTCAATACAGTCATTTACAAATTTTTTACTATCTTTATCTTTCATAACTAACTTAGACATCTCCTTTAATTCAGAAAAATTATCTGCTCTAAGTAATGCTAACCAAATAACATCCTTAGATACATATTTACTAGAATTATAATAAAGTTTTTTATAATAATCAAGAGATTTGCAAATAATTTTAAAATTATCAAGTAAAGGTTTATGACTATTTTCTTCAAGGATCATATAACTTTCAGAAGATGTGTTATCACTGTTATTGCTATTTAGATTAAGTTGATAAAAATAATATTTAGACATATCTATAGTTGCTGTACCAACCTCTATCGTATCAGTAGATATTTTATGTAAGTAGAGAGTGTTTCTTAGTTTAATAGTTTTAAATTTTTCACTATTTAACTCGACATCTATTTTGAGATTATTATTTATTTTAACTAAAATATCAACTGTTTTATGATATTCTTGTCTTTTTGATTTTATAAGTTCGTTACTTATTATAGTGATAGAAGTATTTTTAGGATCAAGTTCTAGATTTAAGACAGTTATTAAAAATTCTTTTAAGATATTGGGATTTTTAGTAAATATTCTTTTAAACATAAAATCTTTAGTTAGAGGAACTAAGTTTAGACTAGCTAATTTTTCTATTGTTTCACCTCCAAAATCATCATAACATATAAAATAATCTAGGTAAAACTTGAAAAAAATTTAATTTGGACTTAAATCTTATTATAAAATTTGAATTTAAACTCTTCTTATTTTTGGATATATATTTTTAGATGGATAATAGCAAATATTTTTTTCTTTTGTGAAAAATTTTTATTAGAATATTTAAAATTGTCTAAGATAAAAAATTAAAGATATTTTATGTTTACACTTTTTTGGTAACTTTAAAACCTAATAATTACTAGTTAGTATATATGTATTCATAAAAGAAGATATTTTATTTAGATAATCTAAGTTATAGTGTAATAATTATTTAAATTTGAAAAATCATTTGTTATAATATATCTAGTGTTGTGAGGTGATTTATTTATGAGTAGGATAAAAGTTATGGATGATTTACTTGCTAATAAAATAGCAGCTGGGGAAGTTGTAGAAAGGTGTGTTTCAATTGTAAAAGAATTAGTAGAAAATAGTATTGATGCTAAGGCTAGTGAAATAAAAATTTATTTAAAAGAGGCTGGTATAAGAGAGATTAAAATTATGGATGATGGTATTGGAATGGATAGTGATGATGCTATGTTAGCCTTCGAACGACATGCTACTAGCAAACTTTATAATTCTGATGATTTATTTCAAATACATTCATTAGGATTTAGAGGTGAGGCACTTCCTTCCATTTCTAGTGTTTCAGAAGTAGTTTTAAAGACTTGTCAAAATAATATTGGAACATTAATTCATATTAAAGGAGGAAAAGTATTAGAAAATACAAAATGTGAGGCTAGGAGTGGTACTTCAATTACAGTGTCTAATCTTTTCTATAATACTCCAGCTAGGTTAAAACATTTGTCTAGTATCTATTCAGAATTAGCACATGTAACGGACTATATTAACAAAATGGCACTTTCTTATCCTAATGTTAAATTTAGATTATATAATGATGATAAAGAAATTCTGATAACTGATGGTAGTGGTAATTTACTTAAGGTAATTAATGCTATATATGGTATAGATATTACTAAGAAGATGATTGCTGTTAGTGGTTTTAATGAGGATTATAAGATAGAGGGATATATATCTATGCCAGAAGTTAATAGATCTTCTAGAAATTATATGACAACAATAGTAAATGGTAGAGTAGTTAGAAATAGTTATTTGAATAAAACTATTAACGAAGCTTATTCTAGTTTTAAGGAAGATAGTAGGTATCCAATAGTTATTTTAACAATAGAAACTGATCCTAGTTTAATTGATGTTAATATACATCCAGCTAAGTTGGATATTAAATTTAGCAATTTTGATGATTTAAGAACAACTATTTATAATATGATAAGAGATAAAATTAAAGAAAAGTTATTAATTCCTAAAATTGAGAGTAAAGAGGAAAAAAAAGATATTTATTATGAGAATTTATCTCTTGACTTGAACCGAGAGGTTGTAAAAGAAGGTGATAATGAAGATGTCAATTTAGTTTATAAGAATAATTTAGCTGATGTGATTAATTTTAATAGCAGTGAGGATAGTGAATTAGAACAATTAAATACTTATGTGGAAGATGTTAAAGATAAAAAAGATAAATTACCAGAGTTATATCCTATAGGGCTTGCACATGGTACTTATATAATTTGTGAGAATGAATGTGGGCTATATTTAATTGATCAGCATGCAGCTCAAGAGAGAATTAATTATGAAAAATATTCTTATTATTTATCACATCCTAGCGATAATACTATAACTCCTATAGTACCTATAGTAATAGAACTACCTACAAATGAATTTTTAATAATAAAGAAAAATTTAGATATTATAAAGAACTTAAATATTGGAATAGAAGAATTTGGAATGTCTTCTTATAGAATAAATTCACATCCTACATGGTTTCCTAGAAATAATCCTGATAAAACTATTAGAAATATAATGGAACAAGTAATTCATGAACAAAATAATTTTTCATTAGCGAAATTTCATGATCATTTAGCTGCTACCATGGCTTGTAAAGCTAGTGTTAAAGGAAATACTAGAATAACTATTTCGGATATGGAGAGTTTGATTAATCAATTAAGAGAATGTAATAATCCATTTAATTGCCCTCATGGTAGACCTACAATTATTGAGTTTACAATTTATGAACTTGAAAAAATGTTTAAAAGAAGTCTTTAGATTATTGTTAAAGATGAGAACTTTTGCTATAATTATTATGTAAATAGGAGGAATATACATATGAATGGTAAAGTGTTAAAAGTTGTAGAATACAACTTAGAATTTGGGAAACAAGCCCGAATGGTAAATGTTTTTGGTGTCTTTAGATATTTGCCAAATAATAATTTATATATAATATATAGAGATGTCCTACAAGACTATAATTATGTTAGTTATGGTAGTTCCCATGTTAAGGGAGATACTGTTTTATCTATGAATTGCAATAAGGAACAAGATGAGGAAATAATTAAAAAATATATCTATAAAGTTACGAATAAAGAAGAACTTAGTGATTTTGAGATAATTAATTTAAGTAAAATAACAGGTGTTGAGATAATATCTTCTAATAATTTAGAAATAAAGCAGAGTGTATTAGAAAATTTGATTAAATTGACTATTCCGCAAGAAAAACATAAAGAGAAACCTGATACTATTCAAGAGAGCTCTAAAAAAAGAAGTCCAGTTAAAATTTTGTTAGTGTTTGTAATATTAATATTATTTTTTGGATGTGGGTTTTATTTTTATAGCTCTCTTAATAATAGCGATACAAAAATAGATAAAAATATTGTTTGTACAATAAATTATCCTCACGATGAAATAGCAAGTGTAACTGTTTTTGAAGAAGAAACATTCTATTTTGGTAATGATGATTTATTACAAAATTTAAAGAAAAATACAAAATATAAGTTTTCTAATGAAGAAGAGTACTTAAATTTTATTAATAAAGGTCTTTATTACAAGTATATGCCTGAGACTAGTGGCGATAATGGTGGCTGGTCTAGTGATGATGATAAGTTAGAGTTTAAAATGATAGAAAAAACTAGTATAACAGAGAGTTATAGCGGTGCTACTAAGTATGAAGATGTTTTAGCTGAAGCTAAGAGTGATGGCTATACCTGTAGTGAGAATGTAGAAAAGTGATAAAATGAAGAATTTTTATTTAATATATGGAATAGATAGATCAATTATTGATAATGAATTAGATAAATTACTAAAGAAATTAAAGATAGATGATGTTGTTAAATATAGAATTCCAGATACAAAAATAGAAGATATAATTGAAGATGCTAGTATAGTAGGTATGTTTTCATCACAAAAGGTAATAGTAGTAGAGAATGCAACATTTTTTAATGCTAATAAAACGATAGATAATCTTTCTTTATTAGAAGAATATTTAGAACATTATAATAAAGATAATTATATAATTTTTATAGATAATAAAGATAAAATTGATACAAGAAAAAAGATTACTAAAAAAATAAAAGATATAGGTGAGATAATTTCTTGCAACAAGGAAGATAGAGAATATTTCAAAAGTTTTATTAATAATTATTTGCAAGATAGCGGTTATAAGTTAGATAGTATAGATTATTTTCTAGATTATGTTGGTATGGATTTAAATAATATGAAGACAGAATTAGATAAACTATTTATGTATAAGTTAGAAGACAAGGTTATACATAATGAAGATATAAAGAATATCTGTCTTAGAAATTATCAAGATGATATCTTTACTTTAACGGATGCTATAATTGCAAAAGATACTACTAAGGCTTTGGAATTTGCGAATATGTTTCTTAATAATGGCTACGAAGAGATGCAACTTATATTTTTATTTGCTAGTCAATTTCGCTTTTTGTTTCAAGTTAAAAGATTAGCTAATAAGAATAAAAATTATAAAGAGATTGCTCAAATATTAGAAGTTAATCCTTATAGAGTTAAATTTAGTTTAGCTAAAGTAGCCAGATATACTGAAGATATGATTTTAGATGAATTAGAAAAATTAGCTAAAATGGATACTTTGATAAAAAGTGGAAAAATGAATAAGCATTTAGCCTTAGAAATGTATATTTTAGGAAATAGTTTGTAATTTTATAGAAAGAGAAAAAAATGAAAAAGAATAATAATTTAATTAAAGTATTAATGGGGGTTATAATTTTAATTCTTGGTTGTTTGTGTGTGCTATTTGCAACTGGGATAGTCTCTATAAATAGTTTCAATACTAAGAATTCTATTAGTAATAAAGAAAAAAACAATTTAAATAATAAAGAAAAAAACAATTTAAATAATAAAGAAAAAAACAGCTCTGATAGTGAGCAAACCGAAAACATAGTTGAAAAAAATACTACCGCTAATAATGATAATACAAAATATAATTCTGTAGGAGTAGATAATGATACTTTTTCCCAAAAAATTGGAGACTCTAATTTAGGATTTATTAAGATGATGACAATAGATAATAATGGTACGAGTTTATTTATTGGATTGACTGTTAGTGGTAAGGTTATGGTAGATTATGATAAAGAAATTTCTAATGTAAGTAATGTAAGTGATATTGTAACTTTTAGTGATAGTGATGGACCTGGTGTTGATGATAGCACTACTTTATATATTTTAGATAGTGATGGTTATTTATACTCTTATACTACTAAAAATTATAATGCTGGTATTTTGAAGGCTGATAAGTTAGAAAAATATAGTAATGTAAAGAAAATATTTACTTATTCTACTAGAAGTAAAAATACGGGAGGCTGTGATAAATTAATTATTGATAGTAATAATGATTATATAGAATTAAAGTCTTTTTGTGCATAATATTATTTAATTCTTTTTTTCTGTAACCCAATAAGGTTGACAGTTGGTAATGATTATGCTATATTAGTACAAGAAAAGCGAAGGAGGTAGAATTTTATGGCAGTAAAGATTAGACTTAAAAGAATGGGTGCAAAAAAAGCACCATTTTATAGAATTATTGTAGCAGATGCTAGAAGTCCTAGAGATGGAAGATTTATTGATACTTTAGGAACATATAATCCTTTAACTAATCCAGCAGAAATTAAAGTTAAAGAAGAAGAAACTTTAAATTGGCTTACTAAAGGAGCACAACCTACTGATACTGTAAAAAATATTTTAAGTAAAGCTGGTATTATGGAAAAATATCATAAAATGCGTCAAGGAAAAAAGTAAAATGGATTTAGTTGTATTAACTGAAACTATTATCAAAAAAATTGTAAGTAATAGCGATTCAGTGTCAGTAAAAGAATTTGAATCCACAGATGATAATAATACTGTTCAAATAGAAGTATTAGTGTCTAAAGAAGATTTAGGCAAAGTAATTGGCAAAAATGGCCACACTATTAATTCTATAAGAACATTAGTTCAAGCTTCAGCAACCTTAAATGGTGGAAGAAGAGTAAAAATAAATGTTGATTCTTATTAAGACGGTTCTTCGAATTTCGGTGGACCTAGAAAAAATTAGTTCAAAATAATTGAGCTAATTTTTTTGATAAATAAAAAGACATTGACATACTTCTTTAGTACAATGTTTATATAACAAAAAAATACAAAGTACAATATTTCAAAGTATACCTAACTAAATTAAGCCAGGTCCATCGAATTTCGAAGAACCATTAAGACTGGGGTTTATCCTTGTCTTTTTTATCTTATCTAAATAATCATAGAAATATTATATATTTTAGTTAATTTAAAGTCTTAAAAATAATATATTAAAAACTTTTAGTGATTATTTCTAACTTTTACTATAAAAATATTTTTGTTTCTTAATAATTAATGTTAGCAATTATCATTGACAATTGCTAAATAGAGTGTTATATTATAAATAGTTAATGAATATTAACAAATGAAGGGATGATAAATATATGGCAAAAAAGCAATTTAAAGCAGAATCAAAAAAATTATTGGATTTAATGATAAATTCAATTTATACTAATAAAGAAATATTCTTAAGAGAATTAATTTCTAATGCAAGTGATGCAATTGATAAATTATATTACCAATCATTAACAAATGATAAAATAAAAATTAATAAAGATGAATTAAAAATCACTATCGAACTAGATAAAAAGAAAAGAAAAATAGTAATTAGTGATAATGGATGTGGTATGACTAAGGATGAATTAGAAAATAACCTTGGAGTTATTGCTAAAAGTGGTTCACTATCATTTAAAGAAGAAAATAAGAGTGAAGATATAGATATTATAGGACAATTTGGAGTTGGATTTTATTCAGCATTTATGGTTGCCAAAAAAATTAAAGTAGAAAGTAAGAGCATAAATTCAAGTGAAGCATATGAGTGGAAGAGTGAAGGTGCCGATGGATATACTATAAAAGAATGCGATAAAAAGACCGTTGGAACTACTATCACATTAAAATTAAAAGATGATACAGATGACGAAAAATATTCTGAATATCTTGATGATTATAAAATTAAGAGCATAGTAAAAAAATATTCTGATTATATTAGATATCCAATTGTTATGGATGTAGAAAAATCAAGATTAAAAGAAGGCTCAAAAGATGAATATGAAAAATATACAGAAACAGAAACTATTAATAGTATGATTCCTATATGGAAGAAAAATAAAAATGAAATAACAGAAGATGAATATAATTCATTTTATACAGATAAATTTTATGACTATGATAAACCAATTAAAACAATTCATACTAAGGTAGAAGGAAATTGCAACTACAATGCACTTTTGTATATTCCAAGCCATTTGCCTTATGATTTCTATACTAAAGAATTTGAAAAAGGACTATCACTTTATTCAAACGGTGTATTAATTATGGATAAATGTGCTGATTTACTACCAGATCATTTTAGTTTTGTAAAAGGATTAGTTGATACAGAAGATTTATCTTTAAATATCTCAAGAGAAATGCTTCAACAAAATACTAAATTAAAACTAATAGCAAAATCAATTGAAAAGAAAATCAAAAAAGAATTAGAAAATATGCTAAAAAATGATCGAGAAACATACGATAATTTCTTCAAAACATTTGGTATGCAGTTAAAATTTGGAATTTATTCTGAATATGGACTTCATAAAGATGAATTGAAAGATTTAATTATGTTCTATTCATCTACTGAAAAAAAATTAGTAACTTTAGAAGAATATACTTCAAGAATGAAAGAGGGTCAAGAGAACATTTATTATGCTTGTGGTGAATCAAATGATAAAGTAGATAATATGCCTCAAGTAGAACTAATAAAAGATAAAGGATATGAAATATTATATTTAACAGAATATGTTGATGAATTTGCACTACAAACATTAACAACATACAATGCTAAAAAATTTGTAAATGTCTCTAATGATAACGTCGATTTAGACACTGAAGAAGAAAAAAAAGAACTAGAAAAAATAAATGAAAATTCTAAAGAAATGTTTGAAGTTATGAAAAAAGTACTAGAAAGCAGTAACATAACAGATGTTAGATTTACTCACAGATTAAAAAATCATCCAGTATGTCTAACAACAGAAGGAGAAATTTCTTCTAGCATGCAAAAAGTTTTAAATGCTCTACCTAACGAACAAAAAGTTAACGCTAATATGGTAATGGAAATAAATGAAAATCATCCAATAGCAGCAAAACTTCAAGAATTATATAAAAATAATAAAGAAGAATTAGAAAATTATACTAAAATATTGTATTCAGAAGCTAGATTAATTGAAGGATTACCTATAGACAATCCAACCGAAATAAGTAATTTAATATGCGATATTATTTCTAAATAAGTAGGTATAAATGAAGAAAATATTTAAAAGATTAATAGCATACATTATTGATATATTTTTAATAACAGCATTATCTAGTGCTATCATGCAATTACCACTATTTAATAATGATTTAGCTAATTATAATAAATATTATAAACAGACAACCAAGATTCAAGAAAACTATATAAAGTTTAATAATGATTTAAAAAAATATTATAAAGATAAGAAATTAACTAAAGAAGAATATGATAAATTACTTAAATATAAAGATTATAATGATGTTTTAGAAAAGTACTATAAAGATGATAAATTATCAAAAAAAGACTATAGCAAGTTAGAGCAAGATTCATCTAAATTAATGGAAAAAGAATATAAAACTTATTATTATAAATTAAACAAATCTTATAAAGTAAACAACATTATATATATAGCATTAATATTACTTTATTTTGTAGGAGTAAATCTCTTAACTAATGGACAAACTTTAGGTAAAAAAGTAGTGAAATTAAAAATAGTAAATAATAGTGACGAATATACTAAAGTATCTGCCTTTAATTACTTCCTAAGAGCACTAGTTTTATATAATCCACTATATTACCTAATGGTTTTACTTGGAGTAGAACTTATGAGTGCAAATTCTTTCTATAATTGGATGATTGTTTGGTCTAATATTCAAAATTACTTGCAAATAATAATAATGATAATGATATTAGCAAGAGTTGATAATAGAGGCTTACATGAACTTTTATCTAAAACTAAAGTTATAGAAATAGATGATAATTATGTTGAGAGTATAAAATCTGAAGATAAATCTAATGATGAAGATATTGTAATATTAAAAAACAAATCTAGAACTCAAAATAAATCAAAAAAAAGACATAAACCTAAAAAAATAGTAGTAGAAGAGGATAAATAAATTCTCTTCTATTATTTTTGTTTCTAGGTAATAAACTACATCATTAAACTTGATTTTCTAGCTATTTAATAGTAATATATATATTGAGGAGGTAATATGAAAAATATAAAAAAATCAGATATAGCTCTAATTTTGGGAGTAGTATTGGTTATAATTATTGGTTTTTTCGCAATGCAAGGAACAAAAGCTAAACCAACATATAGTTTACCATTAACATTATCAGGAGAAGCTGGACTTAAAAAATTAAGTTATTCTGAGTATCAAGAAAAAATAGATAATAATGAAGGATTTGTTGTAATAATTGAAAGAACAACTTGTTCACATTGTCAAAACTTTATGCCAGTAGCAGAACAATTTGCTAAGGATAATAATCTTCCATTGTATTATATTGATACAGATGAAATGAAAGAAAGTGAATGGAGTAAGTTAGAAAACTCTAATACATTCTTTAAGAAGAGTAAAGATAACTGGGGAACTCCAACAACATTAGTATTAGCAGGTAGTGAGAGTATAGACGCTATTGAAGGTGAGACTGATAGCAAGTCTTTATTAAAATTGTATAAAAAATATTTTGATGTTGATAAATATAAAAAAGAACAAGAATCTAATAATTAGTTAGTGTGGTGATTATATGAGTAAATGTTATGAAATGGTTGCAAGATTTAAAAGTAAGTATCCTACAACAGTAGCTTTTAGAATAAAACAACACTGTCGTATAATTGAAGAGCATTTGAATCCAGGAGAAGAAGTGTTATATGCTTTTGCAGCCCAAAAAAACGATAGCCCAATTCAATTGTTTAATACAAATGTAATAGCACTTACAAACAAAAGAATTATGTTAGCAACCAAAAGAGTAGTCTGGGGATATTTCTTTATATCCATAACACCAGATATGTTTAACGACATAACAATATATAAAGGACTAATATGGGGTAAAGTTACTATTGATACTATAAAAGAAGAAGTAGTATTATCTAATATCAGTCCAAAAGCACTTCCAGAAATAGAAAGTATAGTATCAGAATATATGATGACAGAAAAGAAAAAGTATGCTCAAGAGTTAAGAAAATGAGCATCTTTTTTCTTGTTTTAGACCTAAATATATTGTATAATAAATCTAAAGTCAGTGGGGGAATGTAATGAATTTAACAACAATAATTATCTATCTATTAGCAAGTATAGGTTTATATTACATACTAAATATTATAGATAAAAAATCTAATAAAATTATACTAGATAGTACTATGTTATCTATCATATATATAATTATAATATCGCATATTACAACAAAATATGGCTTATTACCTAATTGCAATACTATTTTCTTAATTCCTATCTTAGAATTAATAATAAGAATATTCATAACTAATTATATAACAGATACTAACTATCTAATTAGTAATTATAATAAAGTAAAATATTTCTTGATAATTATTACAAGTTACCTAATAAATACAAAATATTTAGATGAAGTTGAAGATATAATACCATCTGGAAAAGAAGTAAGATTACTTGTTTGGATTATTATTTTACTCTATATCTATAACTTTTTAAAAGAAAATTTTTCTAAATTAAATTTAAAAAAAGAAGAAGTAGAATTTAATAAAAATAGCGAATATATAGTTACTAATTATGCAAGATTTAAAAATAAGTATCATAAAAATATAACTAAATTTAAACTAGAAGATTTGCTTTATTCTATAATGATATATGAAAACTATAATAGACCACAACTTGCTAGAAAAGTAGATAATTTTAAATATAAATTAAACAACAAAAAACGTAAATATGGTATAATGCAAGTCTATTCAAATTATCCCATAGATGATATAAAAAGTATAAAAATTTCAATGAAAAAACTAGCAAAAATAGATGCTAATTTAAATAAAAAAGATACAAGTAAAATTAAAAGTATTTTAGATAAATATTATCATAGTTCAAAGATTACTAATATAATTTTAGATATTTATTACACAATTGTTGAATTTAAAAAAATATAGATAAACTAATCTATGTTTTTTAGTTTATCTATAACATTTTTTAATATTTGCTCATTTTTATTATTCTTAGGGGTATAATAGACAACATTTTTTAACTCATCTGGTAAGTATTGTTGCTTAACATAATCATGAGGATAGTCATGAGGATATTTATAATTTGGATTATGATTAACAATATGCTTAGGGACTTTTCCCGTTTTTTTAGTCCTAATATCATTTAGAGCCTTATCTATTGCTATTTCTGCTGAATTACTTTTAGGACAAAGAGCTAGTTCTATTACAATTTCTGCTAAAACAATTCTAGCCTCAGGCATTCCTAATCTTAAGGCACAATTAATAGCAGCATCAACCTTAGGCCCCATACTTGGATTTGCAAGCCCAATATCCTCATACACAATAACAGAAAGCCGTCTACATATAATATCCAAGTCCCCAGCCTCTAATAGCACTGCTAAATAATAGAGACTAGCATTAACATCACTACCACGAATTGATTTTTGAAAAGCACTAATTGTTTCATAGTATCCATCTCCATTTTTATCAATATAAACACTACTATTTGTTCTAATTCCTTTAGCAAGTTCAAGCGTTATATGTCCATCTCCACTAGCATAATAAAGTACCTCCACCAGATTATAAACAAATCGAAGATCATTATTAGAAATATTTATGATATAATCACTAGCATCTTTATCAATAATAATATCTTTTAGTAAATTACTTTCAATAACTTTAGATATAGCAAGTCTTATATCATTATCTTCTAGAGGTTTAAGCTCAAAAATTTGACATCTACTTCTGATAGCAGGATTAATAGCATGATAAGGATTAGCCGTAGTCATTCCAATTAAAGTAACAAGGCCACTTTCTAAATACGGTAGCAACAAATCTTGTTTATCTTTATTTAGTCTATGAATTTCATCCATAATTAAAACAAGTCCTTTGTACATTTTAGCTTCCTCAATTACTATATCAAAGTCCTTTTTATTATTAATAACAGCATTTAACATTCGATATTTAACATCAAGTTCATTAACAATACTAATAGCAATAGATGTTTTTCCTATACCAGGAGGACCATACAAAATCATTGAGAATATTTTCTTATTATTAACAAGATTAGTAATAACCTTATTTTCCCCAATCAAGTGTCTTTGTCCAACAATTTCATCTAAACTTTTTGGCCTTAATTTCATTGCTAATAACTCGTTCATAAAACATCACCACAATCTATAAAATACTTAATTAATATATCATTATGAACTTAAAAAGTAAATATAAATTGCTATAACTATTTTACAAAAAAACTCTATTATAGTATAATAATTAGAAATGAGGTGATAGTATTGAAAATAATTAATGTAAAAGGATGTAGTGATTACTTACCAGAAGAAGAAAGAATAAGAATTTATATAAATAATATTTTAAAAGAAACATTTAAAGAGTTTGGTTATCAACCAATCGAAACACCAATTTTATGTTATTACGATATGTTAAGTGGTAAGTATGATGAAGGAAATGACATACTAAAAGAAATTTATAAGTTAACTGATCAAGGAAAAAGAAATTTAGGATTAAGATATGATCTTACAGTTCCATTTGCTAAGTTTATATCACTAAATAAAAATAAAATAACATTTCCTTTTAAAAGATATGAAATATCTAAGGTATTTAGAGATGGTCCTATTAAGCTAGGACGTGATCGTGAATTTACTCAATGTGATGTAGATGTTGTTGGTATAAAAGGACAATTAGTAGAGGCTGAGTTATTATCACTATATGTTGAGGCTTTTAATAAATTAAATATAGATATAAACATCAAATATAATAGTAGAAATATCTTACAAGGCTTAATAAAACTAGGTGGTATTGAAGATAACTTAATATCATCTGTTATAACTATAATTGATAAAATGAATAAAATAACCAAAGACGAGTTTAAAGAAGAATTATCTAAACTAGGTCTTAGCACTAATCAAATAGAATTTTTATTAAATAGTTTTAAACTTTCTATTAAAGAATTAATCGATAGATATCAAGAATCTAATGTGTCTGAATTAAAAGTAGGTATAGAGGAAATAAGCGAGTTAAATAATTATATAGAAGAATTAAATTTAGATAAGTATTGTACTTTTGATCCCACCTTGGCACGTGGTCAAGATTATTATACTGGTAATATTTTTGAAGTATATGAAAAAAATGGCAAACTAACATCTAGTATAGGTGGTGGTGGCCGCTACGATAAAATGATAACAAACTTTATAGAAGATGGAAATGAATATCCAGCTGTTGGTATAAGCTTTGGGCTATCATCAATATATGAGCTATTAAAAAGTCGTGAAGATTTAATTAATCAAAATAATATAGATTTATATATAATTCCAATGAATACTAATACTGAATCTCTAAAACTAGCTAACAAATTAAGACATGATGGCCTAAACGTTATAATAGAGATGAATAATAAAAAAGTTGGCAAAGCCTTAACTTGGGCTAGTAAAAAGAAAATTCCATATTCTCTAGTATTAGGAAGTGACGAAATTAATAGCAGAGAAATAGAAATTAGAGATATGAATAACTCGCAAAATATAAAAATGAATATGGATGATATAAACAAAATTGTAGAAACTTTAAAAAATAGATAGAGGAATAATTATGAGTTTGATAAAAGAAGTAGAAATATATTTAAATAAAGTTTTAGAAGAACTAGATTACGAGTGTGAATGTAATTTAATGAAATCACAAGTTCCTAGCTTAGGACAATTCCAAATTAATGTTGCTATGGGACTTGCAAAAAAATATCATAAAAATCCAAGAGAAATTGCTGATACTATTGTATCTAAATTAGATGATAGATTTACCAATGTTAATATAGCAGGTCCTGGATTTATTAATGTTTCCTTAACTGATGAATATATTATTAAATATTTAAATCAGGTATTAAATGATTTTGATGTTTTAGTAGATAAAGAACAAGAAAAAACAATCATTATCGATTACGGTGGTGCTAATGCTGCTAAAACTTTACACGTTGGTCATATGCGTTCAGCTAATATTGGAGAGGCCTTAAAAAGAATTGCCACACTATTTGGAAATAAAGTAATTGGTGATGTTCATCTAGGAGATTTAGGAAGACAATCAGGTATGTTAATATCAGAGCTTATGTTAGAGCAACCTAACTTAGTCTTCTTTGACCCCAATTACAAAGGCGAATATCCTAAAGTAAATCTTACTACTGAAGATTTAGGAAGAATGTACCCCAAAGCTTCTCTTACTGCTAAAAGCGATCCTAATCGTATGGAACAAGTAAGAAAGATTACCAAAGAAGTAGAAGATGGCCGAAGAGGTTATTTAGAACTTTGGAAGCAAATGGTAGAAATATCTTCTAAAAGCATCAAAAAAACTTATAATAGGCTTAATTGTAGCTTCGATTTATGGGAAGGTGAAATGTCATCCCTAAACTATATTGACAATACCCTAAAAATCCTAAAACCATCTCTAAAAAAATCAGATGGAGCACTTGTTATAGATATAAGTAAGGAAGAAGATAAGAAAGAATTACCTCCATTAATGGTTATAAAAAGTGATGGTTCAACAAAATACGAGACTAGAGATTTAGCAACTATTTATGCAAGAATAAAAAATTATCATCCTAATAGTATTTGGTATGTAGTCGATGAGAGACAAAGCCTAAACTTTACCCAAGTATTTAGAGGAAGCTATATATCTGGCCTTGTCCCAAAAGAAACAGAACTATCTTTCTTTGGCTTTGGAACTATTAATGGACCAGATGGTAAGCCATTTAAAACACGTTCAGGAGATGTTATGCCTCTTGATGATTTAATTGAATTAGTAAAAAATGAAATAAAAAAGAAAGTAAAAGATAATATTCCTGAAGAAGAGAAAGAAGAAATAATTGAAAGATTAACTATAGCAACTATAAAATATACTGATCTTTTACCATTTAGAAAAACCGATTACATTTTTGATCCAATTAAATTTTCATCATTTGAGGGAAAAACAGGCCCATATATCATGTATACATTAGTAAGATGTAAATCAATTCTAAGAAACAATCCATTATCTTCTTATAAATTAAATATTATAAATGATAATATAAGAGATATATGCGTAAAAATAGTTTGCTTATCTAAAGAATTAGAAAAAGCTTATAAAAACGCTAGCCCAAATGTTATATGTGAATATTTATTTGAAATATGTAATTTATATAATAAATTTTATAATGATATAAATATCACTCATGAAAAAGATAATATTTTAAAAGCTAATTACTTATCTTTAACTAAGCTAGTATCTAACGTAATAGAAAAACTTTTAGATGTTTTAGCTATCAAATCAGTAGAAAAAATGTAATTTAATATTAATAATTCTAAAAAAGTGTATAAAAAAACTCTTTTTGTATCATAACAGATATGAAAGGAGATTTTTTTATGGCACGTCATAAAGTAGAAATATGTGGCGTGAACACAGCGAACATTAAAGTACTTAGTAGTGAAGAAACAAAGCAGTTATTTATTGACAAGGAAAATGGTGATCCTTTTGCTAGAGACAAATTAGTTGAAGGAAATCTCAAACTAGTATTATCTATTTTAAGAAATTATGCCAATAAAGTAGATAATTTAGATGATTTATTTCAAGTTGGTTGTATAGGTTTAGTTAAAGCAATAGATAATTTTGATACTTCTTATGATGTAAAATTATCAACTTATGCTTGTCCTATGATTATTGGTGAAATCAAAAGATATTTAAGAGATAATAATTCTCTTAGAATAAGTAGAAGTATTAAAGATTTAGCATATAAAGCCTTAAAGATAAAAGAAGAAACAATGGCTAGTGATGGTAGAGAATTATCAACCGCAGAAATTGCTAAAATATTAGAAGTAACTCCCTATGAATTAGATAATGCTATTGAAAGTTTAAGGGAGCCAGTTAGTATTTATGAGCCAATTTACAATGATGGCGGGGATACTATTTATCTTTATGATCAAATAGGAAACAAAAAGGAAGAATATGATTTAGATTGCAAACTAGCTCTGGATAAAGGAATCTCTAAATTAAAGCCAAGAGATAGGATGATTTTAGAATATAGATTTATTATAGGAAAAACACAAATGGAAATAGCAGAAGAGCTTGGTATTAGTCAAGCCCAGATATCAAGAATAGAAAAAAATTCAATAAAAGCATTAAAAAAATATGTAAAATAAGAATTTATTTTACAACATGGGTTTATGATTGTTAAAAATAAATAATATTTTCGTAAGTTTTTAGATTAAAGTCTATTTTTTACGAATTTTTTTCTTTTATAAATTTATGAATATTTCTATATTATTAAGCAAAAATAGCCTTGATAAGCTTTAATTTAAATGGATAGTTATATAAATTATTTTATAATGAAAATACAAAGTTACTTCTATTCTTTAAATCTAAAATCATAAATAACTTTAGTGATATAACAATTTGTCTATTTGACACTTACATTAACCAAATGTATAACCAATAATTAAGCTATAAAAATTTATTTTAACATTTACATAGTTAATTCTGTTATTTTATTAAGAATGACATCCAAATGAAAATTCACGGTGACTCGATTAGTTTAGCAAATTTGTTGAAATATAACGATTTATGTGCTAAAATAAATGCTGTGGTGATTCGGATGGAGGGTAATATTGTTAATAATTTTTTTAAAAACATCAAAAACAAAATAAATAATAAAAACAATAAAAATATTCATCCTCAGAGTTTTGAATATGCTTTTAGTATGGACGAAGTTAGAACAATCGAAAAACAGAATGATGAAAAAATCAAAAATTTAAATAAAAGCTTTCTTAAAACTAAGAATAAAAGCAGTTTAAATAGAGAAAAGGAAGCTAATATATTAGATAGTATAAATAATGATTTATTTTTAGGTAACGAAAAAAAAGAGGATAAAGAAATACTCAATATGATAGATGATGATGATAATTTTATGAATTATGTTAAAGATAATGAGATAAATAATCTTGATAAGAGTTGTGTAAAAGAGGAAGATCAAGTATATAAATATAGTAATCCAGATAGTCAAATGAAAGAAATGATTACATCTTGTCTTACTGATATTGATATATTAGAAATTGATAAATATATAAGTGATGGTAAAAAAATATTAGAACAGAGTTACTCTGTAACTTTTATGGATGATGCTTTAAGATATATATATAGTATTAGAGATAAATATAATATTTTAATTGAATATTTAATAGGCTTTAATAATGAAAAAAGAGGTCTTTTTAATAAAACAACATTTTCAGACAAGGTTGATAATGACTGGCGATATTTAAAAAATTATGTTAATCTTTTAGAGAGAATAAAAAAATTAAAAAGATAGAAATTCCATAATTTAACATAATTTGACTATAATTATTCTATTATTTATATGTATGATTGTATCAAGAAACGAGGTGATAGATGGTTATATGAAGAGATAATTTACAGTTATTTGAATAAGTGATATACTGAATATGGTGGTGATTATTTTATGTACACAGTTGTTGTTGTTGAAGATGAGAAAGATCTTAATTCTTTGATTAGAGCATATTTAGAGAAAGCTGGTTATAAAGTTATTAGCTATTTAAATGGTGAAGATGCTATTAAAAATGTTAATACTAAGGCTCATTTATGGGTTTTAGATATAATGCTTGGTGACAGTGTTAGTGGCTATGACATTATAAAGAAAATTCGTGAAATAAATGAAGAAATGCCAGTTATATTTACAAGTGCTAGAGATCAAGACTTAGATAAGATTATTGGATTAGAACTTGGCAGCGATGATTATATAACAAAACCATATTCGCCAAAAGAATTGGTTCTAAGAGTTAATAATATAATAAAAAGAGTTTATGCTAAGGATTTACAAAAGTTTACTTATGGAAACTACACCATTGATTTAGATAAAAGATTAGTTTACTTAAATAAAAAAGAACTTAATTTAACTACTTTAGAATTTGATTTGTTGTATATGTTTATAACAAATAAAAATAAATCTTTTTCTAGAGATGATATCTTAGATATTATTTGGGGTAGTGATTATTTTGGCACCGATAGAGTTGTAGATGATTTAGTTAGACGACTTAGAAAGAAAATGCCTGATATTAATATAAATACAATATATGGGTATGGGTATAGACTAACATGAGGACTAATGTTAGCTTGACTGAACAATTACTCATATTATGTTTAGTAATATTAGGAATAATTGTAATATCACTTGGGATAATACTTCCTAATAATTTAATTCCAATATATGAAACTAATGTATATAATTATTTAAAGCAACCTCTTAGTTTTGTTAGGAATGAAGAAGATGTTAATGATAGTATAAATACAGAAATTGCTTATATATATATAAATGATTTAAGTGGTACTAGTATTAGCATTTCTGACAATTTGCCTGAAATAGTTGATATAAATAATATAAATAAATTACTTTCTAAAATTGACTTAACTACCGATGAAGGTAAATTTAAATATAAGACAACGACATATTATTATGTATCTTCTATAAAAAATGAAAAAATAAAGATTGCTATTACAAATGATTCTTATATAACGAGAATGAAACATTCTATATTATTTACTATTTTTAAAGTAGTAGGTATTGCTCTTATTCTTATAAGTTTCTCTGTATTAGTATGGGCAAATAGTCTTGTTAATAGAATAAAGAGGATAAAAGATAAAATTGATAATATAAATAATGATAAGTATAATTATAAAACAGATGAAAGATATCATGATGAGTTGTATATTTTAGATAAAACTGTTGAAGATATGCGTGTCTATTTGAAGGAACAAGAAGAATATAAAAATCAAATGTATCAAAATATTTCTCATGACTTTAAAACTCCTATTACTGTTATGAAATCTTACATTGAAGCATATGAAGATGGTATTGAAACAAAAAAGAAAACCTTGCAAGTTATCAAGGAACAATTAAAAAAATTAGAATTAAAAGTTCACTCCTTATTATATTTAAATAAATTAAACTATATTCAGGATAAAAAAGATAATTTAAATGTACAGTATGATGTTAGCATCACGATTAATGCAGCAGTTGATAAATTTAAAATGTCTAGACCTGATGTAGAATTTGTTCTTGATATTGATAAAAAGAGTACTATTTTTAGAGGAAATGCTGATATGTGGGAGGCTATTATAGATAATATTCTTAATAATTTTATGAGATACGCAAAAAAACAAGTTAAGATTACTGTAAAAAATAATAAAATTATATTATATAACGATGGTGACGTTATAGACGAAAAAGTATTAAATAATATATTTACTCCATACGAAAAGGGGGTTAATGGTGTATTTGGTTTAGGTTTATCAATAGTTAAAAAGACTCTACACTTTCTTAACTATGATATATCTATAGAAAATGTTAAAAACGGTGTAAAATTTACAATTTATTAATAAGAAGATAGCTTTACTCCCTGTCTTCTTTTTGTTTGTATTTTTATTGACTTGTTACAATATTCTTTGTATAATTATATATGTAATGGGGTCGTATTTGGCTTCGACAGGAATAACGGAAGCTTAATTGCAAGTCGTAGGAATACGTTAAATTCAAAATTAAATATAGCTGGAAACGACTATAATACAAATGCTGGTGGCGCTTTAGCTTTTGCTTAAGCCTTATAAGATAAAAGAGACAGCATATTTTAGTAAGTCTTTGTCTATGAGATTTATTAAAATTTTATAAAGTAGACTATATTTTATTATTTTCCTAGGTAATAAGATGAATATTTTAGGATAGTCTATAGTTGTGTTTGTTAGTTAATGTACCTATAGATGAATTTGTTTAACTGACTAAGCTTGTAGAGATTGGGTGATTAAGTTATTTTTGGACAGGGGTTCGATTCCCCTCGACTCCACCAGATTGATAGGAAACTCGAACTTTTCGAGTAGTGATAAATATTAACTAGAAGTACCGTCTAGTTTTTTTGTTATTATAAGGAAAGTGAGGAGTTTTAATGGATGTTGTAAAAATATTAGAAGTTGAAAAGGAAGTTTTAAAAAGAATTGATATGATATGTAGATTTGCTTGTTGTAAGTATTCTGTTAAACAAGGAAGTATTATCAATATTAAAGGAAGTAATATTGCTTATGTAAGTCCACATATTATAACAGTGGGAGGGAATAATTATTTAATATTTAATGGAAGTGATAAAGTTTTTATAAATGATTATTCTAAATGTATTAAATTAAAAGATATGGAAGTTCATATTAAAAACAATTAAATGTTTTTAAACTAGGCGTACAAAAAGGAAGTGAAATACTTGAGGTTAAAAGTATGGACTTTTTGTGCTTTTAATCTCTTTCAAAAAAATAATAGAAAGAGAGATGAAACTATGAACGATGAAAAGAAAATTGCAGATATTTATATTAGAGTTAGTACACTCGACCAAGCAAGAGAAGGTTTTAGTTTACCTGAGCAAAAAGAAAAACTAATTGAATTTTGTAAATCTAAAGGATATGAAATTCACAAAGTATATGCTGATGAAGGAATAAGTGCTAAAGATGATAAAAGACCGGCATATCAACAAATGATTAATGATATTAAAAATGGTACAGTTAATGTCATAGTATCTTTAAAATTAGATAGACTAACTAGAAGTGTTTTTGACGTAGAAAAACTAATGAAAATATTAGAAAAATATGGTTGTGATTTAGATTGTAAAGATGATGATTCTAATACATTAACCTCTAATGGAAGAATGTATATAAGACTAACAACTGCATTTAGTCAAAATGAAATTGAGAGATGTTCAGAAAGAACAAAGTTTGGTATGGTTGGTGCTATTAAAGCAGGACACATTCCAAATAGAACTCCAATAGGATTTAAAAGAATTGATAAAAAATTAGTACCAGATGAATTAACAAAAGATATTGTTATTAGAATGTATGATTTATATTTAGAAGGAAAAAGTTATCAAGGTATTGCTAATATTTATAACAAAGAAGAAGTTTTAGGGGGAACTAACTGGTTAGATTCTACTATTCAAAAGATTATGACTAATGAACTTTATAAAGGTGATTTTGTTCATGGAAAAAGAACTAAACATCCTCAGTATTATGAAGATGTTGTAGAACCAATAGTATCAAAAGAAAAATGGAATGCTTGTCAGTATCAAACTAAGAGAAATGCTAGACACTACGAAAGAACTGCTACTTACCTTTTTACTAATAAATTAAAATGTTCAGTATGTGGTAATTTTTTAGGTGGTAAAGCTACTACTAAAAGAAAAAGTGGTAAGAAATATTATTACTATAAATGCGAAAAATGTAGAACTAACTACAAAGAAGATACTATAAGAGATGGATTACTACTTCAATTATATGACCTAATAAGAAAAGATAATTTAATTAATAAATATTACACACCATTTATAAAACACAAGCAAGAAGATAATACTAAAGATTATAAAAATGAATTAAAAGAATTAGAAAAACAAGAAGAAAGAATTAAATGTGCTTATCTAAATGGTGTTGTTAAAATGAATGAGTTTGATAACGAATTAAAAAGTATTAGATATAAAATTGATAATATTAATAAAAAGATTAAAGAAATAAAACAATGTGAAAACTTTAATTTTACTACTAATGATTTATTAATTTTAGAAGATACAGAAACGATTGATACTTTTGTTAATCCTGATATGTTTTTAACTAATATTCTAAATTTAACTAATGCTTCAAGAGAAGAAATGAAAAGAATAATTGGTACTTATATTGATAATATTGAAGTTAATAAAGTTGGAGATAAAATAGAATTATTAAATATAGAATATAGAAAAAGTTTTTTAACTGATTTAGTAAATTATCATAATAAGTATGGTGTTCCATATAATTTTAATATCTTTAGTGATGAAAAAGGCTTTAAAATACCTATGAATCACGAAGGTAAAACAAGTTTACAAGCAAAAGAATACTTTAATAAATTACAAGAAGTTGTTTCAAAAAACAGTTTAAAACTAAATTATTATGAAACTGAAACAGAGAGTAAATTAGAAGATATTAGTTTTGAACCTACTGGAGATTATGAACAAATATTAAGATTAATAGTTTTATCTGATACTAAAAATTATAATGATAAAGCTTTAAGATTAGGTGTTATTACTTTAGATTTAGAAAGTGCATTATATTCTCGTTTAAATAGAAAAGAACAACCAAATGAGCTATGCAATATTTAGATGTCAAAGTATTAACACATTAAACGATTTATCCCATATTGGTAGTCATAATAAACGAGAAAAAGAATCTTATAAATCTAATCCTGATATAAGAAAAGCAGATAGCAAAAATAATATACAATTAGTTAAGTGTGATAAGAAGTATAGAGAAAAATTTTATGAAATAACTAAAGAATATCGAAAAGAACACGAAGAAAAGATGAGAACTATTAGACAAGATAGATATAAAACTTTTGATCAGATGATAGATGATTCTAAAAGTTGTGTAGCAGATGAAATGATATTTACAAGTGGACCAGAATTCTTTAAGGATATGTCAAAAGAAGAAATATTAAGATGGGCTAATGGATGTATGGAGTTTGTTTATAAAGATTTAGGTTATACTAAAGAGCAAGTAATACAATCAGTATTACACTTAGATGAAAGAACACCACATATTCATTGTGTAATAGTTCCTCTAGTTAAAAAGTTTGATAAAAGAGTTAATAAAGAAAGATATTCAATTTCTAAAAGAGATTATATAAAAGACCAAAATTATTTAAGTATATTACAAGATAAATATTG
>CAKPER010000019.1 GCA_934149245.1 uncultured Bacilli bacterium
GCAGAAGAAATAATTAAAATGTATCATGGAGAAGAATTTATTAATCAAGCTGAAGAAAGATATAATACAGTAGCTAAGGGTGGTATACCTGAAAATATTGAAATATTTGAAATAAAAGAAAATATGTTAGAGAATGGATTGCTATTAACTGAATTATTAAATTTATCAAATATTGTTTCATCAAAATCTGAAGGAAGAAGAATGATTGAACAAAATGGAATAAGTGTAAATGGAACAAAAGAGAATGATGTTAATAAATTAATTACTACAACAGATTTTAATAATGATGAATTAATTATTCAAAAAGGGAAGAAAAAATTTAAAAAAATTATTTTGACTAAGTAATAAATATGCCATCGTAATTGTTACATATGTTTTTGACAAAAGATACAGAAGATTTTAATCCAATTATTACTCATTATTTTGATGAAGTGAAAGAAATAAATAATGAATTAATTCACAATATAGAAATTGATTTTATTGTAAATGTAGACAAATCAAAAGTAAACGTTAAATTAATGAAAAGTATTCTGATTATTTAGATGATTTTATAAAAGATAAATTATCAAATATATAAAACAAAAAGGGGTTTGGGATTATTCCCATATACGAATTTTGTATGGGAGTAAAAATTCAATGCTTGCTAGACAATATTATTACTCTCAACTATAAGTTAAAAGCACTATCTAAATTTAGGTAGTGCTTTTCTTTATACAACTTCTATTAATTTTAATGGATTATTTTTTGCGATTTTAAGATTATATTTTATTTTTAAAACTAGTTCTATTTCAGGCTTTAATTCATCAACATTACATCTAACATTAAATATATCAAGTGCAGAGTTAATATGATTAATTAATGGACAATCTGATAAACAATTTCTTCGGCAATGTTTTTACAATTATTCATTTTTTGAACCCATATTAATTGATTTTCAGACTTTAATTCTTCTGTAATTGATAAATCTGATATTATTAAGGTATTGGTGTTAGTATAGATATATAGACACGAAAATTTGAAAGCAGTGATATAATAGTTATCATAAGAAACGGAGGAAGTGTCTATGAAAAAAGAATATGCAAAACATGATGAAGAATTTAAGAAAACGATTGTTAACTTTTGTGAAACTAACAAAGATAAAACAATGAGTGATATTGCAAGAGAATATGGCATTACTAGAACCAGTATTACACAATGGAGAAAAAAATATGGTACCATTACTACATCAACTGGAATAACAACTAATAATGATGAAATACTAAAATTACAAAAAAAGAATCATGAATTAGAAATAGAAAATGAAATATTAAAAAAAGCAGTAGCCATATTCTCAAAAAAATAGATGATAAGATTAAGTTTATTAATGACAATAAACATTTATATGATGTTAGAACTTTATGTAAATGTTTAGGTATACATCACTCAGTATATTATTACCATTGTAATCATCAAACCAATAGTTATAAAATAGCTAATCAAAAACTTGACGTTGAAATTAAGAAAATATATGATAAATCTAAAGGTAGATATGGCTCACCTAAAATTACTAAAGTATTAAATAACAAAGGTATCAAGATTAGTCAAAAAAGAGTTGTTAGAAGAATGAATTTCTTAGGCATTAAAAGTATTATTATCAAAAAATATAATTATGCTGGAAACTCTAAAATAGACAATGCAAAAAACTATCCAAACCTTTTAGAACAAGACTTTTTTACAAATATTTCTAGTCAAAAATGGGTTGGAGTTATGGGCTTAGTATTACAGAAAGCCTTGTTATTGAGGCATTTAATGAAGCTAAATTAGCAATATTTGAGTTTATAGAAAGCTGGTACAATAATCAAAGAATACATAGTAGTATAGGGTACATTACACCTAATCAGAAATATAATAACTATATAGCAAATTTAGCAATAGCTTAGTAGTTAATTTTATGCCGAGAAAACTTTTGATAAGTAAAAAAATATTTTTAACCTTAATGGAGTTTAATGATTATTATTTTTATTTTTTGAAGATAATAATCATCTAAACGACTATAAATTAATAAAAATATTTCTAATTGTCAAAAGGAAATTGGAATAAATTTAAATACGGTCAAAAAAACATCTTTCAAAAAATCGTGTCTAAAAACTTGACATAAATCCATATGTTATATTTTAAAATGAAAGGAATGTGAGATTAATATGGAAAAAAGAGATTTATATGATGAAAACAAGCAAAAAACTGGTGAAGTTATAGAAAAAGGACAAGATGTTCCTAAAGGCAGATATTATATAACTGTTGTAGTTTGGATGCAAAATTCAAAAGGCGAATTTTTAATTCAAAGGACAGTGCCAGAAAAATATCATATGTGGTCTACAACTGGTGGTCATCCGAAAGCAGGAGAAAGCAGTTTAGAAGGTATTGTTACTGAAATAAAAGAAGAATTAGGATTGTTAGTATCTGCAAAAGAATTGCAATTATTTAAAACAATAAAAACAGAAGATGATTTTGTGGATATATATTATTTAAAAATTGATGTTGGCTTGGATGAAATTACGATTCAAGAAGAAGAAGTAGAAGATGTTAAGTGGGCATCTATTGAAGAAATAAATAGTTTAATTGATGAAGGATTATTTTTACCACCACATATTGATTTTTATAAATTTTGTTTGGAATATTTAGAAAGCCAATGTTAATAACTTTATTAAAAATAATGGTATATTTTAACAAATGTGTAACAATATAATTTTTGATGTGTTTTATAATAGAAAAGTCTTATAATTTTAATAGAAAAAATCAATTATAAAACAATGAAAAAGTTAAATTATAGGTAGCATTTAGGTAGCAAAATTTCTAAAATTTAATTTTATACTTTAAATTTTATTAATTAATATCATTTAAAAATGTTAAGAAATAAATAAAAAACATATTAAAAAAGTCAAAAAGATACATAATCTTAATTTCTCCTGAAATCCTGTCTATATGGCGGGATACTTTGTTTATAAGGGCTTTAAGCTTGTTTATATATGTATTAGGTACCCAAATAGGTACCCATTTTAATTTAGTTTGTCTATAATATTAATTATTTCATTTAATTGATTCTTAAATAGGTGAGAGTAAGTGTTTAATGTCTCATCTATTTTTGTGTGTCCTAAATATTTTGCTACAACATTTATAGTGGTACCACTATTAATATTCATTTGATATAAAATTTTTAAATTTTTCAAGTGTACACTATTGTTTGGATATTAAATTTAAATATCAATCTTTTTTGCAATAATAAATTAAAAGCGTCGCAAAAAAGTAATATATGTGTTATAATCAATTTATAAAGAACGATGAAAAAAGTAGAATTAATTTTAAAGGAAGGCAAAAAAATGGAAGTAAGTAAAATAAAAAAAGCATTAGTAGAGCAAAAAAATATTGGCTTATCTGGTAATCTTTATCATAAAACTCAACTTGATTTTGCCTATAATACAAATCATATTGAAGGCTCTACAATAACACCTGATGAAACTGCAAGTATCTATGATACAGGAACAATCTTAACGAGTAGTGATAAGGTTATTGTTTTAAAAGATGCTACTGAAACAAAGAATCATTTTACTTTATTTAAATATATGTTAGATACTATTGATGATAAACTAACTGAAGATATGATAAAGAAATTTCACTTTATCTTAAAAGATGGAACTTTAACTGATAGTGAAAAGGAATGGTTTAATGTTGGTGAATATAAAAAGAAGAAAAACTTTGTTGGTAATATTACAACGTCACTTTCTAATGATGTAGCATATGATATGAAAGAGTTATTAAATTGGTACGATAAAATAGATAAAAAAAGTTTTGAAGATATTATTGAATTCCATGTTAGATTTGAAAAAATTCATCCTTTTCAAGATGGAAATGGTCGTGTAGGAAGAATGATAATGTTTAGAGAATGTTTATATAATGACATAATGCCTTTTTTTATTGAAGATAGAAATAAAGATTTTTATATAAGAGGTATTAAAGAATATCAAATAAATAATGAAAAAGGATACTTAATTGATACTTGTTTAAATAGTCAAAATAATTATGAAAAAATGGCAATTTACTTTTTAGAAGATAGTGAATAATGATATTTATGACATTAAATATTGGTAGGGGAATGTAATTAATGTTACAGAAAAAGAGAAAGATTTGGGTTCTTTGTCAAGTAGTGTTGGTGAGACTAAAAACTAATGATAAATAAAATGATATTTGGAGGACTAGAAATAGTTCTCTTTAATTTTAGTACTTTTTAAGTTTTTTATAATTTTGGTGTTTACTTAAAAGAAATCACTATTTTTTATATAAAATATACATTAAATTGTTAAATTAACTATTAATTACTAAAAAACTATTGACTTTTAAATAAAAGAATGCTAGAATGAATTTGTAATTTGAAGGGGGATTAAGTTATGATAAAGAATGATAATAAACAAGAGAGGGATTATTTACTTAGTTTGAAAAAAGCTTTATTTATTGGAACATTAGGAGTAACTACAGCTATTAGTAGTGCTTGTGGAAATACTAAAAAGATTTCGCAAGAAAATCCATTTCCAAATGGAGAAAGTTCTATTTTTCTAGCAGATAATTATGATATAGATGGCTTAAAATTTGAAGGATATGAAGAGGCTGTATTTATATCTAAAGATGGAAATAAGGAATCTTACTCTGAATTGTTAGAAAGATGTAAAACTAATATAAATGAGGAAAATGGTTATGGATTAAATAAAAGTTTGTATAAGATAGGTCGTGTTATTTTACAAAAAAGAGTTGCTGAAGCACTAGGTATCAATATTAGTGATATGGAAAGTTTTTCTGTAGAGTATTTAAATGATTCTATGGGGGAAGAAAATCCATGTTTTGTTACTGTTGGTTATCAAGGAAAAGAACATGTCTTGGAGCTTGAGGGAGAAATAGGGAGAGAAATAGCTTGGTGCATTAGTAAAACAGTAACTAATAGTATTCCAGTTGATGAAGATGCATATACATATACAGATATTAATAGAGTTATAAGATCTTATAAGGATTGTTTAAATTCTAATGGAGATTATGTTGTTGATAATGGAGAAGTAAAAAATTCTTCAATTGAAAAGGTTGGAGACATTAGCTTCGAAATAGTAAAAAATAAAACTAAAAAGAAAAATTAATTTCAGTAAATAATTAGTTATGTTAAGTTACAGAAAAAGCCAACATCTAAAAAATTTAGGTGTTGGTTTTAAAATTCAAAAAGGTCAGATGTGTAAATAAAAAAATTATATTTTCACAATCATTATCTAATTTATCTTTTATGTTTTGGTTGATTATTTAAATCATCTTGCTTATTTTTTGTATTTTCTATTTTTCTAGTAGCCTCTTGTAAAATATCTTGTCCAATAGCAGAAAAGCTTCTCTGATCATTTTCATATGTTTTTTTCAAATAATCAATAAACTCTGTATCATTATTTATAGATAATTTATTAATTAAATGAGTAACTTGCTTTTCCTTAGGTAAATCAAAGTATGCTAGAACATCAAGTAATTTATTTGTTAATTTAGGATAAGTATTATTAACTGATGAAACTATTGATTTCAAAAATTGTTCTCTTTTAGGAAATACAGCTTGTGTTATTACAGTTTTCTCAAATAATTCAATTATATCATCTTCATTAAACGGTGGCTCATCAATTTTTAAAAAACTCATTTTCTTGTTTATTTTATCTAATAAATAAGGATGAAATAACAAGATTCTGTTAAAATCATTTTTACTAATTTTTCTTCCCCTAAGCTCTGATTGTTTAATTTGTCTTTCTATTAAATCAGAACTATCAAATGGTATTTCTTTAGGTTTATTGGGATAAAGATATAAATTAATTTTACCATCACTAGCAAGTTCTTTTATTTTATCATAAATATTATTTACATCTTCTTCACTATTAATATTAACACCAGTTTGAGAAACTAGCTCACTAAAACCAGTGTTTATATCCTTAAATGTTGTATCTGAAACTGTATAAATAGCTGCCGAACCACTATACATTACATTAAATGCTTCAGGTACACGTTCAACCAGTTGCCATGGTTCACTATCAGAATTTCTAAATAAAGTATATGTACAATCATCACCAGCTTTACTACTAAAGATATATGCAAGCTCTTTTAATTTTGTAGCATATACATAGTTGCCATGTGTAGATTGATGTGGTTCTATTCTCTTAAGACCCTTAATATTACTGCCATGATATAAAATTCCCATCTTATACTTCCTTTCTGTTTACATCTATAATATATCATTAAATAAAATTTAAGTATAGTTATTTAATAAACTAAAGCAAAAAAGTTATAGTTTTATCAAAAAATATAAAATATAACTAATTAATAACTTTACCAAAAATTGTAGCTTTGTTAAGAAAATATTTCTGATTTATATAAATAAAAAACAAACATTTAATAAGTAAAACGATATTAAGCATATAAGATTATCTTCAAACTTTTGATGTTTTAATATAAAAATACCTTACTAACTTATTCTAGCTAACCATATCATAACAAAAAAATAAAAAAATTATTAAAAAGTCTTGACTTGGAGTTAAGTCTATGGTTTACAATATAATTGTTCTAAGATAGTTAGTTATATTACTATATAAATAAAGTTTAGATAAAAATATTTAAAGAATAGAGGAATTAATATGACAATAAAAGAAGTTTCTAAAATGTATAATTTATCACCTGATACTTTGCGATTTTATGAAAAAAAAGGTCTAATTGGCCCTGTAAAAAAGACTAGTGGTGGAATTAGAGATTATGAAGAAGATGATTTAAAAAGAATTGAATTTATAAAGTGTATGCGTAGTGCTGAAATTCCTGTTATAGTTTTAAAAGAATATGTTGATTTATTTTCAGCTGGTGATGAAACTATAAAAGAAAGAAGAAAACTATTAGAAGAACAGAAACGTATCTTAGAAGATAAAATAGCTAAGATGCAGGAAGCATATGAAAAATTAAATAAGAAAATAGATATGTATTATTCAGGAGAACTTGAGAAATATTTAAAATAAGCATTTATTTGTATAGTTAATTAATTATCTTTGGTTAACAATTAAATAATAAATTTAGAAAGAGATGATATTATGTATTTAGACAAAATTAATGATCCAAGTGATTTAAAAAAATTAGAAATATCAGAATTACCAAAATTAGCTGATGAAGTGAGAGGAGCTGTTATTAACAGAATAAGTAATATTGGTGGCCACAAAGGACCAAATTTAGGAATGGTTGAAATGACAGTAGCGCTACATTATGTTTTTAATTCTCCAAAAGATAAACTAGTTTTTGATGTTTCTCATCAGTGTTATTCCCATAAAATACTTACTGGTAGAAAAGGTGCTTTCTTATTTAGTGAACATTTCCATGATGTAACGGGATTTACTAATCCAGCTGAAAGTGTTCACGATATTTTTAAAATTGGTCATACATCTACTTCTATTTCTTTGGCTCTTGGTTTAGCAATAGCTAGAGATTTAGAAAAAAAGCATGACAATGTAGTAGCTATTATTGGTGATGGTTCTTTATCAGGAGGAGAAGCACTAGAAGCCTTAGATTATGCAGGAGAATATAATAAAAATTTAATTATAATTGTTAATGATAACGACCAAAGTATAGCTGAAAATCATGGTGGAATATATAAAACATTAAGAAAATTAAGAGAGACTAATGGCCAAGATCCTAATAATCTTTTCTCTTCATTTGGACTTGAATATCACTATTTAGATGATGGACACAATCTAGAAAAATTAGTTTCTCTATTTGAAAGTGTCAAGGATATTGATCATCCTGTTGTTCTCCATATTCATACGATAAAAGGTAAGGGATTAAAATATGCTGAAGAAAATAGGGAACAGTGGCATGCTGGGGGACCATTTAACGTGGAGGATGGTAGTCCTAAAATTGCTATAAAAAACGATACTACAGTATTTGAGAGTCTAAAAGAATTATTAGATAGTAATGAACAAGCTGTTGTAGTGAATGCAGGTACACCAATGTCGTTAGGTTTTACTAAAGATAAAAGAGAAGAATATGTTAAAAGAGGTCAATTTATTGATGTCGGTATAGCCGAAGAAAATGGTGTTGCGATTGCAAGTGGAATAACAAGAAATGGTGGAACAGCAGTATTTGGAACTTTTGCTGCCTTTTTCCAAAGAACCTACGATCAAGTATCTCACGATTTATGTTTAAATGATAATCCTGCTACAATGTTAGTACTAAGCCCTGGCGTTTATGGAATGAATTCGGATACTCATTTAGCTCTTTGTGATATTCAACAATTTGCCTATATTCCTAATTTAATTTATTTAGCTCCAGCTACTAGAAGTGAATATAAAAATGCTTTAAAATTTGCAACAACTCAAAAAAAACATCCTGTTGGTATTAGAGTTCCAGCTGTATTTTCAGATATTCAAGAAGAAGATAATACCAACTATGCTGAAATTAATAAAAATAAAATTATAAAAAAGGGGAGTAAGGTAGCTATCTTTGGTATAGGAAAAATGATAGATATGGCTAATGATATAGCATATAAATTAAAAAAAGAAAAAAATCTGGATATTACCATTATTAATCCATTATTTTTATCAGGACTTGACGAAAAATTATTAGATTCTCTAAAAAATAATCATCAACTAATTATAACTTTAGAAGATGGAGAACTTATGGGAGGTTATGGTCAAAATATTTCGTCATTTTACGGTCAAAATGAGATATCAGTCAAGAATTATGGTATTTCTAAAAAGTTTCATACTGACTTTGCAGCCGAAGAATTGTTAGCAGAAAATGGAATGTCTATTTCTAATATCTATAATTTTATAACTAAATTCTTAGAGCTTTAAAATAATATTCAAGATTTTCCTTCTCAAAAAATTATAATATATTTAACTGTTTTTAAATAGGAATGTTATAATAAAAATGAATGGAGTTTTGACTGATTATGAAAGTAATATTTTTGGATTTTGATGGAGTTATAAATAATTATAATAATTTTGATAATGCAATAGATTATAAATGTTTAAGTATATTAAAGAAAATAATAGCTCTAACGGGTGCTAAGGTTGTTATAACAAGTTCTAATAAATATCCTTATCAAAGAAATATAGGAAATATTCCTCTAAAAGAAAGAAGACTATATAAAGAATATCTAAAACCTTTACTTGAAAATGGAATTGATATATATGATATGACACCTTTAGTAGAAGAAAATAGAGAAAAAGAAATATTAGCATATCTAGAACAACACAAAGAAATAGAAGAATATTTAATATTAGATGATGATTATTGTATGTTCTCTCTTTGCCTTCATGAAATATATATTGACCTAATGTCTGGTTTAACAGAGGATCATATTAATCCAGCTCTTAACATCTTAAATGGTAAATTAGAATTTTATCATGATTATATTGATTATTTAGAAGATGAAGCTAGTAGAAACAAAAGAATGAATGAAAAAATATTAAAATTAAAATTAGAAAGGAAATGAAAAATGGATAAATCTAAAGTTTATTTTACAAAAGATATTAGTAGTAATGGTTTAATAAAAATATATGATGCTATGAAAAGAGAATTAAAAGGACCAGTAGCAGTAAAAATATCTACAGGAGAACTTGGTGGTCACAACTATTTAGATCCAAATCTAATTAAAGATTTAGTGGCAAAAGTAGGTGGAACTATTGTTGAGTGTAATACGGCTTATCCTGGTAAAAGAATGAAATCAGAAGATCATTGGGAAACTATAAAACAACATGGCTTTTTAGATATTGCACCTGTTGATATTATGGATGAGGAAGGAGAAATATCTATTCCAATTACTAATGGTAATCATTTAAAAGGTGAAGATATAGTAGGTAGTCATATTCAAAATTATAATTCTATGTTAGTGCTATCTCATTTTAAAGGGCATGCTATGGGAGGTTTTGGTGGTGCTCTAAAAAATATTTCTATTGGTGTTGCTTCTAGCAATGGTAAAGCTTGGATTCATTCAGTTGGAAGAACTAAAGATGTTAGCAAACTATGGGACTATGTAGAGAATCAAGATGGCTTCTTGGAAAGTATGGCTGAAGCTAGTAGTGGTGTTTTAAACTATTTTGGAAAAAATAATATGGCTTTCATTAATGTTGCTAATAAAATCTCTATAGATTGTGATTGTGATTCTAATCCAAAAGATCCAGAAATGGCTGATATTGGTATATTTGCTAGTCTAGATCCTGTCAGTTTAGATAAATGTTGTTATGATGCTATTATGAATTCTAGCGATCCACACCGTCATTCATTAATAGAAAGAATGGAAGAAAAACATGCTATTCATACAGTAAATACTGCAAATAAACTTGGTGTTGGTAATTTAGAATATGAACTTATAGATATCGATAATAAATAGAATAAAATAAAATCACACTTAAATTTACTTTTTAATAAAGTTAAAAGTGTGATTTTTTGTATTAATTATTATTAATTTTTTCTCTTAAAAGTTTCAATCCTTTGTAATTTAGACCAATTCCTAATAGAATTGCAAAAATATAATATATTATATTTATAATTGGTACTATAGCTATTATCTTACAACATAGAATACCAATAATTATATCTAAATATATATTATTATTAGCACTTTTTATAAAATTCTTATTAATAACTTTTCCAATATATATAGACGAAGTTAAGATAGATAAATAACATACTATAAAATAAACTATAAAAGATAATATTCCAACTGGTAGACCTACAGTAGTTATACATAGCAATATAGATATAATAGGAACTATTATTAAAAATATAAGTCCATTTCCCATTAATTTTAGAAGATATTTCATACTATTATTATTATCTAAATTACTATATAAAGTAGGAAAAATTAAATTTAAAACAATTGCTAATAGTATAGAAGAAATTATTGATATTATAAATGAAATAATAGCATATATATTAAAAGTATTCTCTCCTTTATTACCATAAACTTTAATATTTTTTATATTATTATTCTCAATACTAGCGTTAGCACTTTTGTTATATTTCAAAGTTCCCTTAACCTCAGTTTCCTTTGAGATATTTAATTTATCAGCTGTTATAGTTATGTTTCCATCTATATATTTAGAATCTATATTAATTGTGTCTCCAGCTATAAAAATATTTCCCTCTATATTGGTACTAATATTAATATTTTGTCCTGCTATAAATAAATCTCTAGATATCTTAGCAGTCTCATTTATATTAATATTTTTTCCAGCTATAAATAAATCATTTTTGGTGATTCCCTTAAAATTTATAGTCTCACCAGCAATTAATTGATAATCAGCTGTTGAATTAGCATTTATTGTTTGACCAGCTATAAAATGGATTCCATTTACCTCTACTTTGGTATTAATATCTCTACCAACAGTAAAAAAACTATTATTTATAGACTTATTCTCTTTTACAAATTTATTCTCATTAAAATACTTTTTAGTAATATTATCAGCATAAACATTAGGTAAAAACATTAAACAAGTAATTATAATTAATAATAATTTTCTAATATTCTTCATATCACTCCTCCTTAGTAATTATATGATAGCATATATTTATAAATAGATAAATTTATTTTTATATTTTTTAATTCTTTACACGAATATTTCCTTATAGTGTCTAGTTAGATTATTAAACTAGCAAATTAAAAATTAATATGTTATCCTAAAATAGGAGAGGAGTAGATAGTTTTGAATAGTAAAGGTAAAAACATTATTATTATCTTACTTATAGTTATAATAATTATGTTATCTATATTTATTGGTCTTCTTTTAACTAACACTATTAGTATTGGAAAAAAGAATAATACTAATATTAAAAAAGTAGAGAAAAAGAAAAGTGATTCTGACTCTGATACTAATAAAAGTAGTATGATTAATCAAACTCTACCTAGTGGTCAAGTTATATCTGTTAATCGTGCATTTAAAGACCTTTTTAATGATAATCAAAAAATTAAGTTTACAACTTTAAGTAGTGATAATAATATGACGGATAGTAATTTTGAAGAATTAACACTATCTGAATTATTAGCTCATGAAAAATCTATTTGGCAACAAAATAGTTATGTTACTAATTGTCCTACTGATTCATATTCTGATAAAGAAATATCTGTATCTAATACAAATTTTGATTTAGATAATGATGGCATAAATGAAATAATGTTTTCTTTTTGTGAAACTTTTATCTTACTTCATTACTATGATGGTAATGTCTATGGCTATGTTTTAGGAGGATATAGAACCAATGGTAATTGGACTGTTAGTGGAAAAGCCTATCATTCTGGTTCTTATATAGATTATGGCTATACTAAATATACATTTAATAAAGATAAGTTACAAAGTGAAAATATAGCAGAATCTGAAAGAGATTATTCAGAGACAATTACAACAGAGGAAAAAGTTAATTATACTGTAGAAGGAAAATCTGTTACTAAAGAAGCTTTTGATAGTTATATGGCAAATATTGATAAAGAAGAGAAAATTGAATATGTAGGGTATTCAGCTAGTTAAAAAAGTATTAAGTGATAGAAATTATTATTTATTACTTTTTTTGTTCTGTAATGTTTTAAAGGGGCTATAAAATAAAAAAATGCAAGTGTGTTACTGAAAAAACTAAAAACAGTTATAGATGATAGTGCTAAAAAATATTCTACTATAATGGTTAGGTGCTGTTAAAATTGGCTATTAAATAGAAATAAGTTTAAGCAAACTATTCAAGATTATAAATTATAATTTGGAAAATATAGTAAAGTAAAATTAATGAAAATAGTTGACAACAAGTAGTTACTATGATAGGATATTACCCAAGAAAGTGGGGATATAATGACAAAAGTAATTCAAGAAGTTCAACATCCACAATATGGTTTGTTGCAAAAATTTAATATAAAAACTAAAAATGGAAACGATATGGTAACTATCGGCTATGTAGATTCTAAAAACTTGCTTCTAAGAGCACCTGGATATATTATTACTAGGGATGGAGAATGTATAATCGTACCTGAACAAATAAAGCATGCTGATTTTTTTACAGATTTTCTTGCAATATACAATGAAAAAACTAAAGCTTCAGAAAGAACAAACTATGATACTTTTAGTGGGGCAATAGAGTTAGCAAGAGAAGGCTTTCTAGTTTATATTGGTATTAGAGAAGAAGATATATTTTATAATGGATTGCAAGATGATATAGGTTTCTTTGTTCCAGATAATATAACACCTAGTCAGCTTATAGCGCATAATAATTTAATTGATGGAACAGATGGTTTAGATTTAGTGGCTAAATTTAATGATATATGCTTTAATTATATAGATACAAAAGGCAAAAATCAGGATAAAAAGCCTGCTGAGGTTGCTAAGAATGTACTATCAAAACAATAATAATTTAAAGTTGTATATAAAGATAGGATTAATGATAATAATTGTTTCAATAATTATTTAAAATTAAAAATAAAAATAGTGTAAAATATGGTGTACGATGTATTCCATATTTTTATTTTCTATTAATATAGTAGTATAATATTATGAGCTAATATACATAATAAGCAAATATTAGATTAATATAAAAAATCATAATTAAAACTTGATATTGTTGCTAAATCATATAGGAAAAATTTAAAATATCAAAAAGTTTTAATGCCTAAAAAAATAATTAGTATAATGAGAAAATCAAAAAAAGAATAAAATAATAAATCTTTTTAAAGAAATCATCTATACTTAAAATCAAAAAAATTTTTTATATAGTTTGCTAAAACAGTAATTTTTTTCAATTAATGATTATTTTGAGAGCAAAGGTAACATTTTTTATAAATAAAAAGTACTAATTTTCTCAAAACTAAAGACTTTTCAAAAAAATTTTGATACAATTACTTTGAAAGGTAGTGGTATTAATGGTAGATATGCATATGCATACTTTGTATTCTGATGGTAATGACTCTTTATTAGATGTTCTAAAAAAATGTGAACAAAAAAAATTAGAGTATATTGCCATAACAGATCATAATACATGTAGAGAGTATGATGATACAGTTTGGAATGAAAATATTTTTTCAGGTAATGTAATAATGGGTGCAGAAATGAATGCAACCTTAGATGATGGAAAAAGTATTGAATTTTTGGGTTATAATATTCAAAATCCTGAAATTATAAATGAATGGTCTGATAAATTTTTTTCAAAAGAAATTTTAACAGAAAAATTTGAAAATTCGAAACAAGCATCTTTAGAAATGTGCGAAAGAGCAGGCTTAAAATATAATTTAGATAATATAAAAAAAGATATACCTGTAACAGATTTCTTTGTTGTATATTTATTTTATGAAATTATTAAATATCCCGAAAATGTTAAAAAATTAGGTGAATATGCAAAATCATTTAATGATTTTAGAAGATTTGGCTTAGATAATCCCAATAGCATTTATTATTTAGAGGAAAAGAAAAAATTTCCAAAGCCAAAATTTAGGGATGTTGCTGATAAAATTCATGAAGCTGGTGGATTAGTTTTTTTAGCTCATCCATATGAATATAGATTTGAAAATACAATTAGTTTTATTGATGAGTTAAGAAAAGAAATAAAGCTTGATGGAATAGAATGTTTTCATCCATCAGCTGAACAAGATGATAGAATTAATACATTGATAAAATATGCTAGAAGTAACAATTTATTTATAAGTGGTGGAAGTGATTATCATGGACCTAAAAAACCAAATATAGAAATAGGAGCTGGCTCTGGAACATTACAAATTCCAAAGGAATATATCGAGCAGTGGGCGAAAGTGAAAATTCATGCAAAATAAAGGAATATGGGATGAATTAATTTATGAGGCAAAGTTAGTACTAAATCCAAGAAAAATCTCAAATCATATAAATGCTGGAATGGTAAGTGCCGCAATACTGTCTAAAAAAGGAAATATTTATACTGGCGTTTGTATAGATACATGTTCAACTTTGGGAATTTGCGCAGAAAGAAACGCAATTCACACTATGATTACAAATAATGATGAAGAAATTGACAAAATTGTTTGTATAATGCCTAACGGAAAAATTGGCGGTTCGCCTTGTGGAGCTTGTAGAGAATTTATAATGCAAATGGGTCCAAATTCAAAAGATATTGAAATATTATTAGATGATATAAACTATAAAACAAAAACTATGATGGAATTAATGCCTGATTGGTGGGGAAATAATTATTAATAGTATTATAAAAGTTCATTGAAATAATTAAAAAAATAGGTAGATGTTGTAGAAAATTTGCACACTACCATTTTAGAATAGAGAGGATGTTTATGATAGTTGTAGAAATTATTTTATTAATTATTGGATTTATGTTATTAGTTAAAGGAGCAGATGGCTTTGTTGATGGTTGTAGTAATCTTGCTAGTTCCTTTGGTATACCAAGTCTTATTATTGGCCTTACAGTTGTAGCTTTTGGAACTAGTGCTCCAGAGCTTGCTGTAAGTGCGATAGCTTCTTTAAAAGGAAATAGTGCTATATCAGTTGGAAATGTAGTTGGATCAAATATTTGTAATATGTTTCTTGTACTTGGAGCAACCAGCTTATTTGGAAGTTTACACTGTAAAAGAAAAATTGTATCTAGAGATTTTATATATTTATTTTTATCGTATATAACTTTATTTGTAGTTAGCTTAGGAACATATATAAATACAGGAAAAGGTTATATAAATAGAATAGATGGATTATTATTTTTATGTTTTTTAGCAATTTATATTTATTCATTAATAGCAGATGCTAGAGGAAATATGAAGAAGGAAGAAAAGAAAAATGTAACTTTTAAAGATATTTTATTTATAATTATAGGCTTATTTGCTATTATTGGTGGAGGTGAATTAGTTGTAAATAGTGCTAAAGCAATAGCTAAATTTATTGGTATTAGTGATAGTGTAATAGCCCTTACTGTAGTAGCAATTGGGACATCACTTCCTGAACTTGTTACTAGTATTGTTTCTATAAAAAAAGGAGAAGATGATATAGCAATAGGTAATGTAATAGGATCAAATATTTTTAACATTCTAATGATTCTAGGAATATCTAGTACCATAAACACCCTAACTTTAGACTTTGACTCATTAATTGATATGATTGTTATGTTATTTGGAGCTATACTAGTATTTAGTTTTAATCTAAAAGACCAAAAAATAACTAAAAATAGAGGCATAATTTTATTAATAATATATTTTATCTATGTAGCTTATTTATTTGTTAGATAAGAGAATTCTTTATTTGAGAATTTTTTTTCTATTATATTTAAACTTAAAGTAAAAAAAACTAATTGAAAAACAATAAATTTAATGATAACATAATTAATATAAAGGAGAGTGATAAAATTGAATGGCAATACTAAAAATATTATAATAATTGTATTAGCATTTTTAGTAATTGGTTTAGTTGTTATAGTTGGCTTGTTTGCTACTAATACTATTTATGTTGATAAAAAAAGCAAAATTAATCTAAAAGGTACAGCTATCAAAGAAGAAGTTAATACTGAAACAAAAGAAAAAGTCAAATTAACAAAAGACCAAGCTTTAGAAATATCTTCTAATTTAATCAAAAAATATTTTGAATTTAATTATTCATCTACTAAATGTGGAGAAGTTAATGAAAAAGATAGCTTTAATCAGTCTAGTGGTGGCCTATATGCTACATACAAAGCATCAACAAAATACAAAACAGAAGATGAATTATTAAAAGATTTAAAAGAATATTTTAGTGATAGTATTATTGAAAATTCTCTAAAAAAAAGTGCTGATAGTCTAGATAGTTTGCTTGAGTATAAAGGTAAACTTTACTGCAAAATATATGATGATGTAATTGTTAATAAAGATAATATAAATAATGATAGTATTGCTATAACAACATATAGTAACAATAATATTTCTGGAACGGTAAAATTTAAATATACAAATTTAAATAAAGAAGAAGAATATAATGCTCTTTTTGAAATAGAAAGAGATAGCAAAAATAATTGGATATTATCTAATTATACCTTTATAATGGTGTAATAAAATATATAGAAAGAAGTGAAAAAATGAAGAAAAATAATAAAGTTTTAATAATTATAATGGCAATTATTATAGTAGTATTATTAGCAGTTATTTTATTAAATGTTGTAAAAAATAATGATACTAGTAATATTAATGTTAATAATAATAAAGAAAAAACAAAGCAAAAAAGTAATAATAATGAGGAGACAAATTCAAAACAAATAAGTGAAGTAGAGGCTAATGATATATTAAAAGAGAAAGTTTTAAATTATGTTAATATAACAAGTCCTCAAACATATTGTGGTGATAATTCATTTAGTGTTGATAATGAGCTTAATAATAGTTTAGGGATGGATGCTACTATAATTTATTGGAATCAATCAAAACAATTTTCTACTTATGAAGAAATGAAGAGATTTGTTTTAAACAATGTAAGCGAAGAAATTTATTCTAAAACAAAAGTTGCTGATAAAACACTTTATAAAGAAAAAGATGGTAAATTGTATTGTGGACAAGTGGGAGCAGGTGTAGTTGGCGAAGATGATAGAAAATATCAGGTAACTAGTTATGATAACAATAAAATTATAGGAATAATAACAAATATATATAGTCAAGAAAGTGTTGATATTGGCTTAGTTGATAGTTTAGAAAAAAAATATAATGTTATAATTGAAAATAAGAGTAATAATTGGATAGTAACAGAATATACAGCACAATAAATTAAAAAGGCTTTTCTAAAAAATTAATATTAGTAAAGCTTTTTTTTAAATTTATTAATATTTAATGTTCATTTAAGCTTTTACTACTACAATGCTTAGTGGAGGGATAAATATGTCAAGAAAATTAAAAAATATTTTAATGATAGTTTTACTAGTTATTCTAATTATAATAAATGGATTAACTGTATATTTTAGTAGTAGAAGTAATTCAAATTTAAATAATAATCAAAACTTAATGGAACAACCACCTAGTATGAAACAAAATGAAGATAGTAATTCTATTAGCAAAGATGATACTTCTAATGATGGATTTAATCAACAATTTTCTAATGAAAATAAAGAAAATAATTCTCAAAATAATACTCAATCAGATGATACTACTAATAATCAGCCACCAGAAAAACCAAGTGGAGAAGATGACAAAACATTTCCCAATCAAAACGGAGAAAATGCTCCAGAAATTAATTCTCTCAATTCCACTAATATTTCTAATACATACTTTATTTTATTTGTAATTCAAAGTTTAGCAATTACTTTAATAATTATGTATTTATTAATGTCTAAGTTTAATAAAAAGACATTAAAAGAAACATTTATATCTAGTGATAAAATTATTATTTATGGATTAAGTACTATTATTATAACAAGTAGTTTAACATATTTAGATAATTATGTTGCTAAAAACATGTTAATATCTTCTAGTAATTCAAATAATAGCACTCTTAATAATAATGTTACATATTCTAGTGCTAAAGAAATTACAGGAAATACTAAATTAAATAGTGGTAAATATATTTCAACTAAAAGTGATGAAAATGTTATATTAGCAAGTGGAGATATATCTGCAACTTTAAAAAATATTTCAGTATCTAAAACAGGATACTCTAGTAGTGGTGATGATACAAGTTTTTATGGAATAAATTCAGCTATTATTGCTAAAAGTGGTGCTAATTTACAACTTGAAAACTTAGATATAGTAACAAATGCAACCGGTGCAAATGGTGTGTTCAGTTACGGTGGTAACGCAACTACTAATAATAACACTAATGATGGGACAGTAGTAACAATAAGTAATTCTACTATAAAAACTAAAAAAGATAATTCAGGAGGCATTATGACAGCAGGTGGTGGAATTACTAAAGCTTATAATCTTACTATAAATACAAGTGGAATATCAAGTGCAGCAATTAGAACTGATCGTGGTGGTGGTACTGTAACAGTTGATGGTGGAACTTATACTACAACTGGAAAAGGTTCTCCTTCTGTTTATTCAACAGCTAATGTTAAAGTAAAAAATGCAACTCTTAAGTCTAATACATCTGAGGGAATAGTGGTCGAAGGTAAAAATTCTGTAACTTTGGAAGATTGCGCCTTAACCTCAAATAATACTGAACTAAATGGTCTATCAACAACTTATACAAATATTTTCTTATATCAATCAATGTCAGGAGATGCAAGTAATGGGAATTCAACATTTACAGCAAAAGACAGTAATATTACAACTAGTAAAGGAGATACTTTTTATGTTACAAATACAACAGCAACTATATCTTTAAATAATAACACTATAAAAAATAATGATAGTACTGGTAACTTTTTAAGAATTCAAAAAGATTCATGGGGAAAAAGTGGAGATAATGGTGGTGAAGTAAAGCTTAATCTAACTAGCCAACAAGTAGAAGGTAATATTGTTGTTGATGAATTATCTATTTTAAGTATAACACTAGAAAATAATTCTTCTTATGAAGGAATAATTAATGCTGAAAATAAAGCTAAATCAATATCTTTAAAACTAGATAAAAATTCACATATAAAACTTACAGGTAATTCTTATATCATTTCGCTATCTAATGAGGCTAGTGATAATAGTAATATTGACTTTAATGGATATAAGTTATATGTAGATGGAACAGCTATTAATTAGTGAGTATAAAAATTATAATTTAAAATATTTAAAATGCCAAATTGTAAGAAAAAAGGTGATCTAAAAAAATAGTTTCATAGTAGATTTGTAATAATTATAAAGTAGCAACTAATTTAGAGCCTTTTTTTTCTTTTTGTTATCAATTTTATATTTAGCTTTACAGATCTAGTAAATGATATAAAAATATTATAAAAAAAATCAAATTTGAAAAATTTATATCATAATTATAAAAATTAAAAAAATATCTATCATAAAGTCTAAATATTTGATATAATTTTAGTGCTGATAAGATTGATTTTAGTATAAAGGAGTTTCAAGTATGAGTGAAAAAAAGATAATTGTAAGTGATTTTGATAAAACGTTCTATTTAAATGATGTTGATATAGAAATTAATAAAATTGCTGTTGATAATTTTAGAAAAAAGGGCAATATATTTGTAATTGCTACTGGAAGAAGCTATTTTGATTTACAAAATAAAGTCAATCTTTATCATTTTAAATATGATTACGCACTAATTAATCATGGAGCAACAATTATAGATAAAAACGATAATATTATATATAATTTTTCTATCAAAGATAAAATTATAAGCAGTCTTAAACAAGATTTAAAATTAGATAAAATTGATAGGTATTTTTGTTGCAGTGAATTAGAAAGTAGAGTTAATTTTGAACATACGAATTTAACAAAAATTGCATTGGTATATAACAATAAGATTGACGTTCAAAGCTTAAGTAATAAATTAAATAAAAAATATAAGGAAATAAATTCTTATCCTGTTGCCCAAAATATGTTAGAAATAATTTCTAAAGAAACAGATAAGTCAAAATCAATAAAGCTATTAGTAAAATATTTGGGCTTATCTGATTTAAATAATATATATACTATTGGAGATGGCTATAGTGATGTAAGTATGATTAAAGATTATAATGGCTATGCTATGCAGAATTCTGTCAAAAAATTAAAAAACGTAGCAAATGGTGAATACAAAAGTGTTTCTAAAATGATTCAAGATGTTTTAAATAATAAAATTTAAAATACAAGTGGAGGTGTTTTTATGTCAAAAAGAGAGTATTATATTAAACATGATTTTTATAATTTAAAAAGTGATGAAGAATTAACTATATTATCAAATTTTAAAACCCATCAATGGGAAATAGAATGTGCTTGCGGACCAAATGCAGTATTAATGATTTTAAATTATTTCAACGATTATTCTATGACGGAAAAAGAAATATTTGAAAGTGTTGATTGTAAAATACCAGGTGGTACAAAAATCAAAAATATTGTTGATTTTCTTAGAAATAGAGGATATGAAATTGAAACAAGTATTGAACATGCTAAAAATGTTAATGGAAAATGTTTTGGAACCATGGAAGAATTTAGAGATTTTGTTATTGATAATTTAAAAAAAGGATATCCAATCTTAGTTGAAAGTGTTTATTATGGTGGACATTACCAAGTTATTATTGGTTATGATAGAAGAAGTGAAGATAATTATTTTAATGATGTTTTAATTTTTGCAGATTCTTCTGATGAAACAGATGATTGTATAGATGGATATAATTATTTTAGTGCTTTTAAATTTTACATGATGTGGTTTGATGATAGATTTTTTCCAATAGAACATAGGCAACAACCATATATTGTAGTTAAATCCAAAATAAATAATAAATAATTTTTTGATTATAATGGATTAATCAGGTGTTATGCTAATTTTATTAGATTAATAGCATAATTAAACATGATTTTCCTTTTAAATTTTATTTAGTAATATATTATGATTGTTTAATTAGAATCTGAAAACTGCCTCAAAATATTTAGTGGTGGTTTTCAGAATTTTTTTATTTTAAAATTATTCCAAAAGTAGTAAAACCTTAATATTGTTTAAGAATTCAAAATTATCTCTAAATATTTTATAATGCTTTTTTATTCTAGTTTTTTCAAGATTAAGTGAATTCTAAAATCAAGAGGTGTCACTTTATTTTTTATTTAAACTCGTAAAGTTTTAATATTTAGCTTTACAGATTTAGTAAATGATATAAAAAATATCATTAAAGTAGTTATATTTTCATAAAGACCAAAAGCTCGTGACAAAAAAAGAAAATTTTAGTATAATAAAGTTGCTTTAAAAAAGGCTGAATATTAACATTTATTCAGATAAGAAGAGGTGCTTTTATATGAGTAAGACCATTTTACCATTTATAAATTTAGAATCTGGTGATAGACAGATTTCTAAAAATGAAATTGCTATGCATTTAAATAGTTA